>NZ_JBSVZD010000033.1:0-21000 GCF_054051725.1 Petrotoga sp. DB-2
TGAGGAGGTAAAAGTACAATATTGAAGGTATTAAAAGTTAGTTACAATACGTGTTTTAGAGTTTCTAAAGACAGTATGATTTTTTGTTTGAAGGAGGAGCCAATTCTTTAATAGCAGATAAGTTACCCACCAAAACATTAAATCAACTGAAGAAATACAACAGGCCCATTTTAAAAACACTTTCTAAAACGATTAGTTTTTTTGATCCAAAAGTCCTTTTTTATAAAGATATTAAAAATGGCGGGATTATAGAAGTTTGGACAAAAAGGCTTCCTATAGAAGTGTTAGCATTTGATGAAAAGGAGCAAATAAGAGATATAAACAATGCCTAATTTTAAAACTCACATATTAAGCGGTATTCTTGGATTTCCTATATTTTTTTTAGTGTTCAATTTTGTTTATAGCCATTTGTTTTACGAGGTTTATTATATTTCCACTGAGATCGTGATTTCCTATTTTCTCTTTGTTGTCGGGAGTGATTTCCCCGACATCGACCACCAAAGCTCTTTCATAAACAGGTTATTGAGGTTGTTTTTAATTTTTGGAAGTGTATACTATCTCTTTGAATATGATTTCTTGTATAAAAAGTATCTACCTTTTTCTTATAACCTTTCGAATTTTATTTTGATAGTTATAGGTACTTTAGTTGGATTACTTTTAGGAATAATTTTTAACAAACTATCCAAACATAGGGGATTGTGGCATTCATTTTTAACGGGTGCTATACTCTCTCTCCTCATTTACTTACTTAATTTAAAATATAGAACCCCTATAAACATACTTTACAGTTTGAGTTACTTTGTAGGTTTCTCGTTGCATATTATTTTAGATAAAAATTTTAAAACAAAATAGGCAAGTAGATATTTATCCTTGCTCTATTTTGTTTTTTTCCTTTCTAAATTTTCAACGGCTAAAGGTTTTTGAAGATAAAGAGGTTCCAAGTTTTTTACTTTTACTCTCTTTCCTTTGATAACTTCTTCAATTAGAGACTTTTCATCAATGTTCGAATAAAATACTTCATTTTCCAGTTTGTATTTGTTTTTAAAATATTCTGCTTCTTCATTTATTAAAATACAATTGTTCAAAGAATCTCTTAAAAACTCTTCAAAGACCATTTGAGGGCCAAAGATTCTTTTCCCATTTTCGTATATAGATGCATATGCGGCATTTTCTCGGGCTCTTTTCAAGACAGCCAACTTTTCTTTCTTAAGATCGGGGTTGTTATTCACGGTGGAACGGTACAAGACATCAGAAGAGAAAAAGGTATAAACTTCTTTTTCTGGGTTATCTATTAAAAGCCCTTGTAAAGTAGAAATAGCTACTCTGATCCCGGTGAACGATCCGGGCCCTATATCTATGCCAAATTCATCTATGTTTTTTATATTTGTTTTTGATTCTTCTGCTACTTCTTTGATCGCGTTAGCGAGGTAATTACCGGATTTATTCTCAGTCAAAGTCCTTGTATAAATATTATTCTTTTCATCTTTTAATACAACGAATATATTTTTTAGAGTAGTTGAAATTACTAAAAAATTCAAGTTATTCACCTTCTTTTGTTTTGTCTTTTAATTTTAAGGCGGTCTTATAAGCGTTGATTGATGCGTTATACTTTCCTGCAACTTCATATGATTTTGCCAAAATTAGAAAAGCCTTATAATCTTCTGGATTTTTTAAAATGAGTTTTTCTGCTAAGTGAGCAGCAAACCTACCTAATTTCAGTGTACATAAAAAGTTGATTTTTGAATACGAGGGGTACAATTCAAAATACAAGAAAATTATAAAAAGAGCACCTAAAATAGAAAGCAGAAAATAGACAAAGATTCTTCTTGCTGATGCTTCTTGTGAGTCTGTTGGTTGTTCTACCAAAGTTGCTGTAACACTTTCTGACACAGCGGGTAAGTTTTCTATTCTGGTAATATGCATTTGCAGTTTCAAAATCTCGGCATTTATTTGTTCACTGAAAGAGAATGATAAGTTTTCAAAGTTTTCATCAACGACCGGTACTTTTTCTTGTATATTTTCTAATTTAGAATTTAAAGCTTTTAATAACGGTAAAAATATGTTGTAAAGTAAATTTTTTTCTATAGTAAGTGACTTTAAATCCTCTCCAACTTTGTATACTTCAGATATAAAAGAAGAGAGTTCCTGTTTCTCGACAAAGAAAACCTGATCGTTCAATAAAGTTAACCTCTGTTTTAAATCAAAATAATTTTTAAGTTGAGAATATGCTACTACAGATTCATTTATTGAATTGTGTTTGTTTAAAAATGTGAGTAATTTATATGCTCCTAGGTACTTATCTTCATCGACTAGATATTTGGATTCAGAAATAAACTTTTCAAACAAGATATAATTATTAGCTGGTACAAAAACTTCAATAAACTTTTCAACATCTTCATCGAAATAAATTGGGGAAGAAAGAGAATTACTTATAGTTGTTTTGATAAATGTTTCATAGGAATTTACTTGCAAATGTTCTTTCAATCCTTCTAATTTATACAAATATTTATAATAAGATTCTTCAAAATTCCCTGTGTTAAATATTTCGTTCAAAATAGGGACAATTTCAGGAAAGATGAACAGAATTTTATTGGTATCTTCCTCTGCAATGGAAAAATTAGTGCCTAATACTCCCAAGTTAATGCAAAAATTTTTTAGGTCTTCAGAAATAATAAAGTTGGCAAAATTATAATTTCTATATTTGTTAAACAAAGAGATTTTAGCTGATATTAACGAACCTGTATCAGTAATTTTAGCATCACTGGGATTTTCTATAATGTACTCTAAAAAATATTCCCATGACAATTCCAGAGTTGCAGGGCTTTTTGAAAGATTTTCTATTTCTTCAAGGGTTAAAGCCCATGAAAAAATAGATAGAGTAGAAAGAAAGATTATCAATAATATATTTTTCACACAAATTGCACCTCTTCTAATTGTATTGATCCAGTCTTCAATATTATACAACAATTTAGCTTTTTTGAATCTTTACAAATCTTTCTTTAATATTTTAGTACTAATAATGTATAATATTTATAAAGAAAAAAATAAGAGAAGGGAGAAATTTAATATGGAAAGTAAATGGAAGGTTTTTTGGGACCCAAAGCGTCCTTGTTATCAAGAAAAAGAAAAAGTTGCAAAAACCTTATCTAAAGCTTTGGGAATTTCCGATTTTTTGGCGAAACTTTTAGTGTCTCGGAATATTGAAACACCAGAAGAAGGAGATAGGTTTTTAAATCATTTGGATTTGGAGAGTTTTGATCCTTATTTGATGAAAGATATGTCAAAAGCCGTAGAAATTCTCAAACAAATCAAAGAAAAAAAGGAAAAAGTGGCGATCTTCGGCGATTACGATGTTGATGGGGTGACTGCGACTTCGGTTTTGTATCTTGGTTTAAAAAAATTGGGTTATGATGTAACTTCTTACATTCCATCTAGAATAGAAGAAGGTTATAGTCTAAACGTTAAGGCTATAGCAGAGTTAAAAGGCAAAAATTATAATAATATTATTACTGTTGATTGTGGTACAACATCCATACAAGAAATTGACTATGCAAAAAGTCTTGGAATGAAAGTTATAGTTACCGATCATCATTTACCTCAAGAAAATCTTCCAAATGCAGATGCGATATTGAACCCAAAAAGAGAAGACGATGAATATCCTTTCAAAGATCTAGCAGGGGTTGGTGTAACTTTTAAATTGCTACAAGCTCTCTACAAAAGTTACGATAATTCTTTAGATCCTTTTGAATATATAGACCTTGTGGCAATGGGTACTATTGCTGATATAGTCTCGATAACCTCAGAAAATAGATACTTGGTTAAGATAGGATTGAACAAATTAAAAACTAATCCAACGAAAGGTTTAAAATATTTACTCGATGAATTGAAGATAGTTGATTCTGAGATAAATTCACGCGCCATCACTTTTAAGATTGCTCCGAAGATAAACGCTGCGGGAAGGATGTCAGACGCACACGCGGCGTTTAAATTGTTGACCGAGAAAGATGAAGAAAAATTAAAAAAAGCGGTTTCAGAATTACTCCGGCTAAATTCAAAAAGGCAAAGTACCGAAAAGGAAATCTATTTATACTCTTTAAGTTTGTTAGATTTGTACCCGGAATATAAGAAGGATCCTGTGTTGGTGTTAAGTGGTGAAGACTGGCATATGGGAGTTCTTGGAATAGTGGCTTCCAAATTGTCAAATCAATTCAATAAACCCGTTTTGATGATATCAAAAAATCAGGAAATGGGTAAAGGATCAGGAAGAAGTCCTCAGGGCATAGATTTAATGGAGCTCCTTCTCAAAGTCAGTGAAAGAGGTATTTTTGAAGAGTTCGGTGGTCATAAGTTTGCCGCAGGTTTTTCCCTTCTTTCAAAAAATATAGAAACTTTAAGAAAGGAGATTAACACCGCTTACAAAGAGTTATACGGTGATAAAAGATTAACCTCTCAAATTGATGTGGATATGGAAATAGAAGGAATATGGGAAACGATGTTTGAAGATATAAACAGGTTAGAACCTTTTGGGTATGGTAATCAGGAACCAGTTTTTTTAATAAGAAACGCTAAACTCGAAAACATAAGTTTCTTTCGCAATGGTTCTCAAAGTTTTTCAGGAACACTCAACAAAGATTCCTTAATCATAGATGTTTTAGGATACGATTTAGGATACAAATTAAGCGAACTAACAGAGAACAACAAAAAAGATCTATTTACAGATCTTGTCGGCACCTTTAGAATAGAGAACTCTTATAATTTAAAAAATAGTTACGTTAAATTTTACTTGCAAGATTTGAAGGTTAATGAGAGAATAAAACAAGAGGAAAATGCAAAATGGAACTTTGCATCTAATATTCTTCAGGATGAGTTGAACAAGATCATGAATGTTGAAATATTAAATGATAATTTAAGTAGAAGTAAGGTAGCAATGTTTCTTCCAAGTAAGATAAAAAATGACTCTTTACTGAAAAAAATTCAACTATCTTTGAAAAAAGATCAAAAGCTGATAATCGTTTCTGCCACAAACAGTTTATTGGAACACATATATAAGATAATAAATACTTATTTTCCAGAGAATTTATTATATTTTAGTAATCAATATACACTCACACCAGAGCATATATCTGATTGTAGAGTGATCTTTGTCACAGTACCCAAGTTTATTAAAAATCGTGAATTGCTTGATTCTATGCAAGCTGAAATTATTATCGATGAACCTTTCTATTCATTATTCCATCCGGTAGTAAGAAAAGTTTCAGAATATCAGCAATTTAGGAAATACGCTCTTCAAAAGCCTGAAATTAGTATTTTTAGTTCTATTTACAGTGAAGAATTAAAAGAAATTTTAAAACGAGCAGGATTTAAAATTCTTATATCTTTCTCTAATAATAATTTTGAAGTGGTGAGGGAAAAAAACAATATTTTGGGGCTTTTGAAGGATTACTCAAATGAAAGAAATGGAAAAGTATTGGTTTTGAATGATTATGAGAGGCAAAAGTCTTTAGTAAGACTGCTAGATGAGAAATTACAAGTTGACGAGAACAATATAAAACTCTTCAACCATTCAATGAGTTTTAGAGAAAAACTTATTTCCAGAGAAAAATTTAAAAATGAGAAAGCTAATTTTTATATAACCTCTTTTTCTAACAACGGTATAGCTTTTGAAGTTAAGCAGTTCTCTCCAATTTTGATAATTGTGGATGTTCCAAAGACGGACATTGAGCTTTTGGACTTGGTTTCTACATGGATGAAAAAAACTCAAAGAACAACTATCATATTGGCTTACAATAATCGGTTCAAAGTTAAATTACTTTACGAATATTCAAGAAAGTATCCATCTTTCAAGGTGTTAAAACTTGTCTATGATTTTATAGCCGACGGTCATTACAAAGTAGAAGAGATAGAAGATTCTCTTTTGAAGGGTGATAAATCGTTATCAGAAACTGTTTTAAACGTGATGGAAGATGCAAAGTTGATAAAGGTAAATGAGGAAGAAGTGGAGATATTGGATAATTTTAATCTAAAAGGTTTACGTGAAAGCTCTAATTTCAAAGAAAATATATTAGATAATTGGATATTAAAAAATTCTATCAATTTCTATGAAAATTTAGATACAAGAGAATTAATTGAATTCTTGAAAGGCAATTCCAAAGCAGGAGCAAGAAGTTTATAAAATGAGTAAAGATATGAGAACAACGTTGGATCTTGATTTAGTTTTAATAAATGAAAATTATCAAATATTAGAAATAAAAGAGATGTTAACGAGGAACGGTGTTTTTTGTAAGATTTTCCCCTCACCCAAGTCTGTTTTACAAGCTTGTGCACCGGTTATTTGCCTTTCCTCTAGAGATAAAGAAAAAGCCATTTATATATTAGATGAAAATGGAGTTAAATATGATTTAGTTAAATTGGAGAAAGATATTATATGGGAACTATTAAGAACTTAAAAATATATGGAATCGATTATGGAACAAGAAAGTGCGGTATAGCTTTTTTAAAACAAGATATAAATATTCCTTTACCAAAGGAGACGATACCGTCAGAAAAACTGTTAGGATATTTGGTTTCGTTGGATTTAAACCATGACGATTTAATCGTGTTTGGATTACCAATTTCCATGTCTGGGAGATATTCAAAACAGAGTTTTTTAAGTATAGATGAAGCTATAAAGATAAAAGAAAGAATAGGATGCAAAATTTACTTTGTGGATGAAAGATTGACCACTTCCTCTTTGTACAGTGAGGTTAAAGGACAAGTGAGCTATAAAAAAGTAAAAAAGACCAAAGATCAAAATAGTAGTGTACTCATTCTATCCAATTTTATTCAAAGCCCAGGAAACGCCATTGCCTTGGAAGAAAGAGAGGTATATAATCTAAAAAAAGATTTTTCAAATTACAAAGATATTTTGATCTGGGATGTTCCGGTTAATAAGGAGTTTGAAAATGTTTCTATCTTTGCAAAAGACCCTTGGATATTTTGGCACTACTACAAAAAAGGATTCGAAAGTACCACTTTGATATCAGACCTAAAAGATTATTATGATTTAATTATAACAACTAAAGAAAACAGAGAGAAAATTCAAGTAAATATTAATTGTAATGAATTGATGTGCCTGTAGCCTAACGGATAAAGCGTTGGACTCCGGATCCAAAGATGCGGGTTCGACTCCCGCCAGGCACATTTTTAATTAGGTAAACCAATTTTGGGGTGGGCAGCGGAACACAGGACCCTAAAATTAAGTTTTAGAAGGGATTTTTAGAAAGCTTCAAAACTAAGATTCTGGTTTTAAAAGGTCACAGGGCGGAGCCCTCCTCTCACCCCGCTAGGCTAGGGATCGCAGGTCCCTTCTTTAAATGGGCGGGCAGAGGGGCCAAAGGAGCGCTAAAGTCGTGATGGAAATATTTTTAAAATTTAAAAATCTCTCTTAAGGGAAAAATAGGAGGTAAATTATGGCAAAATCCGATTTAGGAATAGATTTAGGAACTGCAACCTTTGTAGTATATCAGCGTGGTCAAGGGATTATCCTTGAAGAACCTTCAGTGGTAGCAGTTGATAAGAGTAAAAAAAAGATATTGGCAATAGGAAAAGAAGCAAAAGATATGGTTGGAAAAACTCCTAGTCAAATACAAATTGTTCGGCCCGTGCAGGATGGGGTTATTACGGATCCTAGCATCATAGAGGAAGTATTGAGATATTTCGTCAAAAAAGCCAAATCCAAAGGTTTTAATATGTACAAACCACGATTAATCATAGGGATACCTGCTTTAACTACAGACGTTGAAAGAAGGGCGGTTAAAGAGGCGGGGAGTAGGATTGGCGCTTCTAAAGTATTTCTTATAAGTGAACCTTTAGCTGCTGCTATAGGTAGTGGAATAGATATCACAGAACCTAATGGTCACATGGTAATCGATATAGGAGGAGGTACAACCGACTTAGCGATTTTGAGTTTGGGAGGCTGTGTCATAAGTGAAACGATAAAAGTCGCAGGTGAAGCCATGGATCAAGAAATAATTAAATATACTAAAAGACGATATAAATTCTTGATTGGTGAAACTACCGCTGAAAGGTTGAAAATCGACATAGGCAAGGCTTTTTCTCAAGAAGAAAATCTTGAAATGGAAGTTAAAGGGCAGAACATCAAAACAGGACTTCCTTCGAATTTAAAACTAACTTCGGACGATATTTTCTACGCAATCAAACCAATATTGAATGAAATAATAAATAAAATAAAAAATATTTTAGAAAAAACTCCTCCAGAATTAGCAGCGGATATAATGCAAAATGGACTTATAGTTGTTGGAGGGGTGGCGAGACTAAGAGGATTGGATAAATTAATATCAGAGCAAACTGGCGTAAGAACGTACATTCCGGAAGATCCACATCTTACTTGTGCAAAAGGTACAGGAATTTTGTTGGAAGACATAGAATTATTAAACAAAGTACAAGTAAATTAGAACCATCCACCAGGAGGAAATAAAATGAGAGGAATATACAATGCAACGGCTGGCATGCTCAACTCTTTTGCTGAATTGAACTCTATTTCCAACAATTTGGCTAATCTTAACACTGTAGGTTACAAAAAGGATTTTAACCTATTTAAAAGTGTATACGAAAAAGAGATTAGATCATATCAAAATGCACAAGGAAAAGGCGAACCGATAGGGAACATTTATAGTTCGGTTGTTTTGGACGAGGTAATTCCAAATCTCGAACAAGGATCTTTAATTGAAACAAACGGAAAGTTAGATTTTGCAATAGAAGGCGACGGCTTTTTTAAAATAGAGAGAAACGGTAACTACTTTTACACACGAAATGGTGAATTTTCTTTAAGTCCTGAAAATTATCTTGTCACAAAAAGCGGTGATTACGTGTTAGATGAAGAAAATAACCCTATACGTATAAATCCAGATAATTTTTTTGTGGATGAAGAAGGTAATATATCGGGAACAAACATAAGATTAAACATCCTAAATGTAGAGAATTTGAATAAATATGGTGAAAATTATTTTACGGGTGAAGAGATAGGACAAGCAGATAACTTCTATGTGAGACAAGGATTTCTAGAGGGTTCAAACGTTGATGCCCTAAATGAGATGGTTAAGATGATCGAAGCAAATAGAAAGTTTGATATACTACAAAAAGCTGTATCAACAGGGGATTCACTCAACGCAAAGCTTATTGAAATAACTTCAAACTTTTAACTAATTTAGATAATTATAAAGATTTTTAAATGGAGGGGTAAATCATGTTAGTGTCTTTGTATAATGCTGCAACTGGTATGAATGCTGAACAAAGAAAATTAGATATCATTTCAAACAATCTAGCGAATGTGGATACAACGGGTTATAAAAAGCAAAGAGCTGAATTTCAAGATTTACTATATTCGTCTGTAAAAGAAGCCGGTACTCCAACCGCCCAAGGTTCAACCTTACCAACAGGTCTTTATGTAGGTCATGGCACACGTTTGGCTGCAACAACACGGATCTTCACATTAGGAAACATAGAGCCAACAGACAATTCTACCGATATAGCAATCATGGGAGACGGATTTTTTCAGGTTCAGATGCAAGATGGAAGTATAGCCTATAGTAGAGATGGTTCTTTTAAATTGGATGCCAACGGTAGACTTACTACCAGTGATGGATTGATGGTTATTCCAAATATAGTGATTCCTCAAAATGCTGTCGGAATAAACGTTTCTCCGGATGGAATAGTAAGTGTTTCTTTGGGAGATGGAACGATTCAAAATGTAGGGAATCTCACTACTGTGAGATTTTTAAACCCTGGAGGGTTAAAACCCATAGGTAATAACTTATATTCTGAAACGCCAGCTTCCGGTAATCCAACGGAAGGGATACCTGGCCAAGATGGATTTGGAGCTTTACAACAAGGTTATTTAGAAAAATCCAACGTCGATGTCGTTAAAGAAATGGTAGATATGATAGTTGCACAAAGAGCTTACGACATTAATTCTAAAACTATCACAACCGCTGATGAAATGTTGAGAACCGTTTCAAATGTTAAGAGATAAACCGTAATCTCCCTTGAGTTTTTTGATGGTAGTTGTTAAATGGAAGGGAGTTGATGACTTTGACACGATTAATCAGAATTATATTTTTTTCTATGATGTTGTTTGTATCATCAATTGTTTTTTCGAGCATAGTTTTTACAGTTCCCTCCGTTATATTCAGTGAAGATTGGATTTTTTCTCTTAAAGATATATTCCCTGAAATGAACTCAGATAGGACGATCTCTTATATAGTTAATGAGAAGATAATTTATTCTGAAAAAGAGCTTTCTAAAATTTTGTACGGTTTAATGAGTAGTTATTACAGCGATTTTGACCTTGTTTTTGAAGAAAGTACGGTTACGGTTATATACAAAAAAAATAATAAAGATATAGATGTTCAGTACATTGATTTAGGAATTTTTTTACAGCAAAAGATAAAAGAGTACGACAATTCTTTGACAGTGAATAGTATAAATCTAAAGGTTCTTCCTGAAAAGGTTTTATCGGCAGAAGTAATAAGGATCTTTCAAAGCTACGATAAGTTGTATATAAGTTTGAACGTAAAAGATGACAAAAACAATCAAAAGACACTTACAGTTATTGCTAATGTATCGAAATATGAAGAAGTACTTGTATACTCCAAAGATTTAACCAGAGGAACAATGTTGAATGAAGAATTAACAGAACCAGCTACTAAAAACGTTTTAACCATCAACAATAAACCTGTAGATATAGAATTAATAAGATCTGGAAGTTATGAATTAACCAAAGATGTAAAAAAAGGCGAAATAGTTGATGCAACTTATCTCAGACGTATACCTGACGTTAAAGCTGGAGACATTGTAACGGTTTTGGTAGAATTTGAGGGTATCACGGTTTCTACTTTGGCGAGGGCTATGACAAATGCAAATTTTGGAGATACTTTGAGCGTTAGGAATGTTGAAAACGGGAACATAATAACCGGTAAACTAAAAGAAGGTCCAATACTTCAGGTTAGTTTAGGAGGTTCTCAAAAATGACTGATATAAAGTTATCAAAAGTTTTTATTTTTTTCTTGATTTTTCTAGTTTTAGCGAGCCTTGGTTTCTCTGAATCATTGTGGAATAAGAATGATGAAGAAGGTAATTCTATTTACAACTATAACCAGGATTTTGGGGTAGGAGATGTGGTAACCATCGTCGTTTCTGAAAATCCTTCCCTCTCTTTATCTGAAAGTATGCCTGATTATAAAAAAGCGTCTGTTGATACGGTTAACTCAGTAGTTACAAATATAGGAGGGGTAGATTTATCCAATTTTTTGCCCATAGGGGCTGGAGATCCAACGCAGGTTAGTGTACAAAATGATCAAAAAAGTGCCTCTTCTTCTGCAGAGGTTCAACTATTTGTATCCGCAATAATCCAAGAAGCGGACCAAAATGGACTTTTAAAAATTAGAGGAGAAAAGGAAATTAAGGTGGGTAACAACAGAAATACTATGATTGTTGAAGGCTACGTTTCTCCAAAAAACATTGCAAAAGATGGAACTATTTACTCTTCTAGTTTAGCGAATGCAAAAATTTGGTACGATGGAGATATAGTTTTCCAGCAGGATCCTAGCGAACCATCATGGTTAACGTCTATACTTTCAGGAATAGCAAATATATTCTTTTAGAAGGGAGTCAAAATGAGAAAAAATTTATTTGTCACCTTTTTATTAATTTTAATTATTAATATATATGCCTTTGCTGGAGTTAGAATAAAAGATATATCTAATTTCAGAGGTGCAAGGGACAATCAATTATTTGGAATCGGTTTAGTTACGGGTTTAGATGGTAGCGGTGATTCAGGGGATGTACCCTCTGAGATGATAAACAATATGCTGGCTAATTTTAACATCAATCTTACCTCTTATGTAGAAACAGAAAATACAGCGCTTGTTATGGTCTTTGCTGATATACCTTCTTTTTACAAGGAAGGTATGAGATTAGACGTTACTGTAGCTGCCATAGGAGATTCTGATTCAATTGAAAATGGAGTCTTAATGCAAACACCTCTTTATGGTGCTGATAATAAGGTTTATGCTGTTGCACAAGGGAATGTCTTAACTGGTGGAGCCAATATCCGTTCATCATCTAACCTACAAGACAGATACAAAGTTGTTGGGTATATCCCTGAAGGGGCAATTATAGAGAAAGAAATTCCTGCACAGATTGTAAATGAAAATACGGTAACTATCAACTTGAAACAACCAGATATAACAACATCGGCGAGAGTTGCCAACGCAATAAATTCAACTTTTTCATTAAAAATAGCAAAAGCTCTTGATCCATCTTCGATTAGAATAGAAGTTCCAAAATATTTTGAAGAGGATATCATATCTTTTTTAGCTTTAATTGAAGAGATAGAGATTACTCCCGATGTAAAAGCCAAGATAGTAATCAACGAAAAAACAGGAACAATAGTTCTTGGAGGAGATGTTGAAATAGCAGATTTCACCGTTAGTTATGGTAACTTCAGTGTAAGTGTTGAAAACGGGAAAATAAGTGGAAAACCTGCAACGGTTTCAAATTTGATTACAGCTTTGAAAACGGCTGGAGCAACTCCTCAAGATATAATTGCAATTATTCAAAGCGCTCAAGCTTACATATATGCTGACTTGGTGGTGATGTAAATGGCAAACATAATTGGGCCTGCATTTAATGTATCTGGTATAAATTATAATGAAATAGGCGTAAGAGACGCGACTGAAGCTTTTGTGTCGGATATCTTTGCAAAGATATTGAACTCTGCCCAAGATGATGACCTATTTAAAAAGGATAAATTAATTCCTGAATCAAACGCTGAGAAATGGATTAAAGAATGGATAAATGTTGAATATGCTAATCTATTGACTCAACAAAGTTTAAAGCCATTGGTGAACCAAATTGTTAATTCTTTTCCTCCAGAACGATAAAATTATTTTTCATTTTTTGTGCAAGAATTATTTCTTCTTGTTCTAAAAAGCCTTCTGATATTTCTTCTTTGAAGACTGATTTAAAACCTATTTCAAAAGCTCTGACTATTTCTATCTTTGAAATAGGTTTTTTTAAAATTGTTTCTAAATCGATAGTAGAACTAATTAAATGCCGTTTTATCCAATCAGTATGAGAGTATTTAAAAGAATTAACATAGGTTTCATAATCATGCTTAATTGGAATTGAACCATGTTGGAGAATGAAATTTGCCGTTCTGTATTGGGCACTTCCAATTAGTTTCTTTCCGTTAACTTTCACCTCATAAAATGAAGGGGCGTCATAGCAAAGGTCTTTGGTTACTCCTTCTTTTTTTGACCTTTCAAGATCCGCTTCTATTCCTAATGCGTGTAGTGATCTTATTAATGCTTGAGAGATTTTTAAGTAGCTGGCAAGTAGATTATTTGGTAAGTTTTTGTTGCTAGCAAAAGTTGAAAACGAATAGGTTATTTCATTATTATGTAAAACCGCTCTCCCACCTGAGGGTCTTCTTACAATAGAAATATTGTTACTTTTTATAAACTCCCAGTTTAGGTTGTTCGTTTTTTGATGTTTCCCAAGGGATAAGGTGGGGTATTTCCATTGGTAGATCCTTAAAGTAGAAATTTTTCTAATTGTACTTAGTTTGGCTATGGATATATCCAATGCCATATTCATAGAACCCTCATAAGGCTGATCAACAATTATTTTTATCATTTGATTTCTCCTAAAGGAAATTTTTTTGGAATCCCTACTTGCCTCGGAAAGTTTTGGGGGGTTGTTCCAATTTTTTTAAAAAGTATAAAATACCTTTTCTTCTTGTTTTCTCCAATTTCGTATTCGATTTCTTTAAACTCAGCTATATTCAGCTTTTTCAACACGTTTTGTGTATATTTTTTCTCATTTTTGAAGTATGATGGGCCTTTGAATAGAGATATAAAGCCATTTACTTTCACGAGTGGTGTCAAATATTCTAATGCAATATCACTTCTGGCTAACGCTTTACATGTTGCAAAGTCAAAATATTCTCTATGGGTTTTTGCAAAATCCTCTGCTCTTTCACAGAACAAATAAACGTTAGTTAATTTTAGCTCTTTTATAAAAATTTTCAAAGCCTGTATCTTTTTTGATATGCTGTCTACTAGGTAAAATTCTTTTTCTGGGAAGTATATAGCCCATACTAAACCAGGTATACCTCCGCCGGTTCCTATATCTACAACCCTTTTTGAATTTAGAAAGCTGTCTTCTGCCTCTATAGGAATTATACTGTCTAAAATAAGGTTTTCATAGGCGTCTTTTTCGCTTGCATAAGCGGTTAAATTTACAGGATAGTTAATTAACATATCAATGTATTTATTAATTTTTTCGGCCTTTTCATCCAGTTCTTTCATTGACAAAGCTCTCCTTATATGGTATAATTCTTTTGGGTTGTGCATTTCGTTCATATTGGTGGAGACGTAGCCTAATTGGCTAAGGCGTCGGTCTTGAAAACCGATGGGGTTACACCCCGTGTGGGTTCGAGTCCCACCGTCTCCGCCAGTTTTAAACTTAAAAAACCGCCTTTTGGCGGTTTTTTTTGATAGAGTTAGCTATATCTTTCCAAATCTGTCAAACGGATAAATTCTTAAAAAAGTTGTTCCAATTACGTTCTCAACAGGAACAAATCCAAAAAAGCGGCTATCTTGACTTTCCAATGTATTATCACCCATGAAAAAATAGTATCCTTCTGGAATTTTCACATTTACGAGGCCTTTTTCATCTTTAAATATTAAAGAAGGTAAATCCAATTTTGAAAGTTCGTTTTCATAAAAATCAGTAAATAAGAGTGTATCTCTCATTTCTTTGTACCATTCAATAGTGGGTTTTGCTGGTATCAATCTGCCTGTGAAGTTATCTTTATACATAAAAAATAAATCAGATGTAGCGATTTCATAACTGTATTTATCAGGATAGGCTATATAATCAAAGAATTTAGGATCTTCAAATATTGCATCTCTTAAATAATAAATATTTTCAAATTCAGGTAGTATTTCGCCGTTTATTTCTAGTTTTGAAACCTTGTTTTTTATCTGGGTTGGGATATAATCCACACTTTCATAATAATCAATAATAAAATCTAACCAATCGGGAGTATTTTGAATTTCTCCGTTTTTAATATCTTCCCAAAACGTTTCTTCGACCGGTACCAATCTCAAGGTATCACCCGGTTTCCCCACCAATCTCTTCACATATTTTACATGGCCTTCAAATTTTGCTGGAGCAAAAAAATCCATAAACTTATCAAAAGCACGTAACTGTTGTTGTGCCCTGATATCCACAAAAGGTGTCCAAAAAACCACTATCGAGCCTCTATTTGGTTCAGCAAATTCATAAGTAACTTTTTCTACAAATAACCTGTCGTATACCTGGATTGTTGGAACCATAGAAGGAGTGGGAACCATCATTGTTTCAAACACGTACAGTCTAATAATTGTTCCGAATATTAGTGCATATATTATGGCGTAAATCCAATCTAAGGTTTCATCTTTAATTTTTTTCTTAGTAGCCTCTTTCAAAAGGCTCAATCCTTCCTCTCTTTAATCCTTATTTTTCCTTTAACATCCCTCAGGTAATAAAGTTTAGCCCTTCTAACTTTACCTTTTTTCAAGACCTCTACGCTGCTTATAGATGGAGAATGAAACGGAAAGATTCTTTCAACGCCTATTCTATCCGCACCTATTTTCCTAACAGTGAAAGAACGTCCAAGACCAGCGCCTCTTATTTTTATTACTATTCCTTCAAAGGGTTGGATTCTTTCTCTTTTTCTTTCACCTTCTCCTTCCACAACTTTCACGTTGACTCTTACGGTATCACCTGGTCTAATTTCAGGGATATCTTCTTTTTTATAATTTGTTTCTACTGCATTTATGATTTTGTCCATTTTTTAAACCTCCCAAATATTATTTTTCATAGTGTCTTTAGAAACTTCATTTAGCGCCCCTTCGCCCCGCTCCCCCCCCAGAAGGATGAAAAAGCTTTAACCCTTCACCCCACTCCAAAATCTCTCCAACAGAAGAGTCTAGAAATCAAACAATTTCGCCTATTAATCTATCTAAGGTTATTGCTACCGCTGACCTTACAGAAAGATGATTGAACTCTCCATTAGCTCTAATGGGTTCTAAATCGTAATCAGAAATTTCTCTAATCTCTTCTGGCATTCCCCAACCGGTTCCAAAAAGAATTAAAAAGGGATGATCAGAATCTTTTATCTTATTCTTTAGATCCTCGAAAGAAACAACATTATTTCTTGCTTTAGCAGATGTAAAAACTATCTTTGGACGTTCTCCTTCATTTTTTTCTATTTCTTCGATAACGTCCTCCAGGTAATTTTTTATTTTAAATATTTCAAGCGCTTCTTTTCTGTTGGGATTAAATTCTCCTCCATATCCGTTGAGCCAGTAATCTAAAACCTTTTCTACAATCTTTCGTTGAGCAGGTAAATTAGTTACTAAGAAATAGTTTTTTACGTTATAAGTTTTACAGGTTCTTGAAATATCGTGAACATCAAAATTTGTAACAGCTGTTGAAACAATACTTCCGTCTTTTTTTAGAATAGGATAGTGAATTAAGGCCACATATAGTTTATCAAACATCTTGGGACTCCTTAAAATAATTAGAGTTTTTGTTAAGCATTTCTTGAATAATCTCTACTAAAATCTTTTTTTCTTCTTCATTTAATTCTTTCTTTATAAATAGATCAGGCCTTTTCAATATCGTTTTTAACAAACTGTCTTTTTTTCTAAAGATTCTAATACGCTCATGATCCCCACTTAACAGAATTTCTGGCACTTGCATTCCTCTAAAATCCTGAGGTTTGGTGTAGTGTGAATGGTCTAAAAGCCCATTGTAAAAAGAATCGTTTTCCACACTTGTTTTTGAACCTATTACTCCGGGCAAAAATCTTAAAAGAGTTTCGATAATAACCATGGTAGGGATTTCGCCGCCAGTTAAAACGTAATCTCCTATTGAAACTTCTTTGTCAACGATCTTTTTAACCCTTTCATCTATTCCTTCGTATCTTCCACAGAAAAAAACTAATTCCTCTTTTTTTGCTAACTCAAAAGCTAAATCGTTATTAAATACTTCGCCTTGTGGAGAAGGTAAAACTATATAAGGTTTATGGTTCTTAGATAGTATGTATTCATCGTAAAAACGATAAAAAGGTTCTGCCAGCATAACCATTCCATTTTCTCCACCGTAACCAGGTTTATCAGTTACTTTGTGTTTATCAGTTGCGTAATCTCTTAGATTGAATATATCTATTTCAACTAATTCTTTTTCTATAGCCTTTTTGATTACTCCATAGTTTTTGATAATATCAAACATAGTGGGGAAAATCGTCAAAACACTGATTTTAATCCTTTTGATTTGTTCCATTTTCGTACCACTCTATCTTTTTTACTATAATAATTTTATCTTCTTTTTTTAATTCAACAATGTAATTATCTGTCATTGGTATGAGAACTTCTTTATCATCCTCAACATTTTTTATGGAGATAACATCGTTTGCACCTGTTTGAATTATTTCTTCTACCTTTCCAACGTATTCTCCGTCTTCATAGTAAACCTCAGAATCTAAAATCTCATACCAGTAATATTCGTCGCTTTTAAGAGAAGGAAGATCTTTCTTATCGATAAAAACTTCATAACCTATCATTTTTTTAGCTTCGTCCATGTCCTTTATTCCACGTAAGCTTAATACAAAAAATTTATTTAATGGTTTAACTTGTAATACCTTACTAAAGAAGAAATTTCTGGTTGAGATGTTGTATAAGAGAACTTCTTCTAAGTTCGTTATCACATCTTTTACATTGGTAAAAGGTACTATTTTTACCTCTCCGTGCACTCCATGGCTATTAACGATTTTTGCTACAGAGATTTTGTTGTCCAAAAGATTGGATAAACTGTTCAATTCACTCACCTAATTACTTTTAAAATAAATTTCTTCTCAGGATCTTTTTTTGCTGCATTTAAAAGAATGTTTATGGATTTAATAGTTCTACCGTCTTTTCCAATTATTTGTCCAACATCTTCAGAATTTGCGTATATTTCAAATATTACGTTTTTTTCTTCATTGGATTCAATGATCTTTATTTCATCTGGATGTTTAACGATGTTGTTCAAAATGTCTAAAAGCAGATTTTTCATTCTTTGACTTTTTCTCCTTCTGTTTCAACAATTTTCTCAGAGTTTTTGGTATTCTTTTCTTTTCTAGCTCTAAATTTTATTTCATCATATCTTTTCATGACACCCATTTTTCTAAGAATTCTTCTTGCTGTGTCTGTGGGTTGAGCACCTTTTAAAAGCCAATCTAAAGCTTTATCTTCGTCGACTTTGTACTGATTTGAGTTATTTAGAGGATCATAGTATCCGATTGATTCTATATATTTTCCGCTCCTTTTGTTTCTTGAGTCTACGATAACTATTCTATAAAACGGTTGATGTCGCCTTCCCATCCTGTTCAATCTGATTTTTACCATTAATACACCTCCACATATTTTTAATTATTATTAGTATTTTAAAAAGGTAGATTTTTCATCAGTTTTCTGCCCTTGAGCTTTTTCATTTGCTTCATCGTTTTTTTCAACTGATCGTACGATTTCAAAAGTCTATTGATATCTTGAAGAGTTGTCCCACTTCCCTTTGCTATCCGTTGTTTTCTTGAATAAGTTAGTATTCTAGTGTTTTTACGCTCTTTTGGAGTCATTGAATTAATTATTGCTTCGAATTTTTTTAATTCTTGTTCCCCTTTGGTTACATCCACCTGTTCCTTTGGAACTCCAGGAACCATTTCTAAAAGATTACTGAGAGGCCCTAATTTTCTTATTTGTCGAATTTGCTCGAGAAAATCTTTTAAATCGAACTTTCCATCCATAAACCTTTCCGCATCTTCTTCTGCTTTCTTTTTATCTATATCTTTTTCTACTTTCTCTATGAAAGAAAGTACATCTCCCATTCCCAAAATTCTTCCAACATATCTATCTGGGTAAAACTCTTCCAAATCATCTATCTTCTCACCAACACCGACTAACTTGACAGGTTTTCCCGTTATGTACCTTATAGAAATGATGACCCCGCCACGAGAATCACCATCGAGTTTTGAAACAACAAAACCAGAAAGATCCAATTTATCGTTAAATTCTTTTGCCGAATTGACTGCGTCTTGACCAACCATTGAATCGACGACCATCAAAATTTCATCTGGATTAATTATCTTTTTTATCTTATCTAACTCTTCCATCATCTTTTCATCGATGTGCAAACGACCCGCGGTATCTACAATAACAATATCATGTAAAAGCTTTTCAGCATATTTTTTACTTTCTTCTACAATTTTCAAAGCGTCTACTCTATCACCAGTAAAGACAGGAATACCAATATCCTCACCCAACTGTACAAGTTGATCGATAGCTGCTGGTCTGTAAGTATCAGCAGCAACTAACAAAGGGTTTTTTCCTTTTTTCTTATAAAGATTTGCTAATTTAGCCGCGGTCGTTGTTTTACCGCTTCCTTGTAAACCTGTAAGCATAATAAAACCAGGGTTATGAGAAATAGTAATCTTACTGTTTTCTTTACCGCCCATCAATTCTATTAAATCGTCTCGAACTATTCTGATAAATTCTTGATCAGGAGTTAAGCTTTCAAGAACTTTAGATCCAACCGCTTCTTCCTTAACCCTATCGATCAGTTCTTTAACCACTTTATAATGTACATCCGCTTCCAACAGAGAAAGTTTTACTTCTCTAACAGCGTCTTTTATATTTTTTTCAGATAATTTACCTTTACCTGATAGGTTCTTGAAGACTCCTGTCAACTTTTTTTGTAAATTTTCGAACATTATTTGCTCACCCCATTACTTAATAATCCTTCCTTAGTATACTATAAAAAGAAAGAAATTTGGTAAAAAGTATGAAAAAAGTAAAAGACGAGGTATAATTTAAAGTTACTATTATATTAAATATTTTATAATATAAATAGAAGGACTCTTTTTTTAAGATACATGTCAAACTTCTCTATTCATAAGCATATCACATTATTGTTAACAAATCAATTCACTCTAATTTAAAGAAAAAAACGCTTGATAGATTTCTACTTTTATGTTATAATATTGAAGCAATACGCCTGTAGCTCAATTGGTAGAGCGGCGGTCTCCAAAACCGCAGGTTGGGGGTTCGATTCCCTCCGGGCGTGCCATTCTTTTCTGCCTCCTCTAAGAAACTTATACTGTCTTTAGAAACATTATTCAACACCCCTTTGTCCCGTTTCCCACCCAATAGTAAGAGCAAAAGACTCCCCTATTTCGTTCAGCAGCCCGCACCCAAAGAAATTCTAAAAAGCTCCATTAAATGCACTTAAAATGTCTTTTACTATCTTTCCTTTCCCCATAGTAAAAATATGTACTCCAGGTACTCCAGCTTCTAGAAGTTGCTCAATCAATTTTGTTCCATGCCTTACCCCTATTCTATACTCATCTTGAGATGATTTTGCGTCCTCAAACTCTTCTACAATGGATTTAGGTATATTAACATGAAAAGTTTTGGGGATGTTGTATAATGATTTTTTGCTTCCTAACGGCTTGATGCCAGGGATTATTGGAACCTCTATACCGAGTTCTCGAACTTTATTAACAAAGTTTTTGTAATACTCTATGTCAAAAAACATTTGAGTTATTATGAATTCTGCTCCCATATCGACCTTTAATTTTAAATATTCCAAATCTTTTTCAAAGTTTGGGGATTCAAAATGCTTTTCTGGATATCCTGCAATGCCCACGCAAAAATTTGTGGGATTATGTTCTTTGGTGGGACAAGTGTATATCCCTTTGTTCATATTTGTTATTTGCTCAACTAATTGATTTGCATGTTCGTACTCATCTGTTTCTTTCCATGTGTATCTTTTCTTATCCCCCCTCGTATAATATGTATAGTTATGAAACTTAAAAAATGGTATTAAAAATCTGTCTTTTGATCTTTTTTATTATTT
>NZ_JBSVZD010000034.1:0-20711 GCF_054051725.1 Petrotoga sp. DB-2
AGTTCTTTTTCTTCTTGCCTTAACTTAATTTACCTTTAGTTAATCGTTGCTTTGACCTATTTCTGAAGTGGGTATTATTATTTTTGTGAATTACTAACTATTGCAGAGATGTATCCAACTACCGCTTCATAATCCCCACTTTTCTCGCCACTCGTCGTATGGTCAATTATTTCAATATCATCAAATCCTATACTTAAAAGAACAGCGACGGGACCATATCCACACATAGTAATATTATATCTTTTTATTCTATCATACATTTCTTGTAAATCCATCTTTTTTAATGTTTCTATAACTTTTTCATCTTTTAGCAATGTCTTTTCATGACTTTCGTAATGATTCATATCCGAAGAAGCAACGACTAAATCTCCGTCTTCTATTATATTTGATAAAATTTTTCCTAGTTTCTGGGAGGTTTCTAAACTTTGATCCATCATACAAATAGGTACAATTTCAAAATCATTTCCCATAGCATACTGAAGAAAAGGTAACTGTACCTCTAGTGAATGCTCATTTAAATGTGCAAATTCATCGTTATAAATATCTAACTCTTTCAAAATCTTTCTTGTGGTTTTTTCGTCAACTTTTATTTTTCCCAAGGGGGTTTCCCAACTACCACTTGTAAAAATTGATATTTTAGACCCTAATCCTGTATGATTAGGCCCTAACAAAAATACTCTTTTTGCTATACCTTTTTCAAATATCTTTTTATAGGCTTTTGCTGCGGTTTCCCCAGAATATATGTAACCAGCATGAGGTACTATAACCCCCATGGGAGGAATTAATTTTTCAGAATTTACTTTAAAACTATCACCGAAAAGCTCTTTTATAAGGCTTTTTAAATTTCCTGGATTCGAAGGGTAAAAAGTACCTGCAACTACAGGAGTCCTTGTCTTCTCCATATTTCTAATCGCCTCCTGAGAGACAGATGTTTCAGAAATGATTCTCTATTTCAGGTTTATTAGATACTTCAACATGTATAAGAATAACTAAATCGTATACATTTTCTGTTTTTTCATACGAAGTGAATAATTGTCCTATTACTGGTATTTCTTTAAAAATAGGAATACCGCTTTCGTTTTCAACTACGCTGGTAAAATTCAATCCACCTAATTTTATAAAACCACCGTTGGGTATGGTGAATTTACTACTCATATTTCTTTCATCAACTATGTTTTTATCCTCGTTTTTTAATTCGCTTATACTTATATCTAATTCAGTGTTGACCAATTTTGTAATATTGTCGTATTCACCACTTACTTCCATTATAAAACCTGATTCTATTTTTGAAACTATCTTACCTTCCTCATCGAATACGGGAACCGATAAGACAGATTTTATTGATGCTGGTTCACCTTCATTGACATATATTACAGGTTTTGATATTAATGAAGCTCTATCCTTGCTACCATTTATTATACCATCAAATTGTAAAGTTAATAAGTAAAGTTCTCCTACAGAGAATCTATCAACATTTTGTCCCGAAAAGACGAAAATCTCGTATTTTAATAATTTTTTCTGTTCATAAAATCTAAGGGTATTATGTCCGATGTTCTTGTACCATATGTCTTGAGATACCAGATAAGGCTGTAATGATGACATATCTAAATTAAAATCATTGATAGTTATCTTTTTATCGTTTTCAAAATCTGATATAACGTTTATAGATTGTGCTTTTGCTACCAAGGAAATTAACTCTTTTAACGAAACTTCAATATCACCCTTTTCATAAAGGAATGAATCCAGAATATTTTTTACAAAATTTGTTATGGATTCTTCATATTCTAACATATATAGAACATAATCTTCCTGTGCTGTGATTTTTGAAAAATGGATATTCTCCTGGATTAATAATTTCTCAAAAATTGTACTCTTTTTAACAGAAATGGTAACAAGTTCTTTGTTAATTACAGGTTTGGACGTGTCGGGAACAACTCGAGGTTGAACAAGTTCGTTGATTTTTTCCGCTATCTTTATTGATTCACTACTTCCCATTAAAAAGAAATTTTGTTCGTCTAACTTGTAAGTTTTTAGAGGTAGAATCTCTTCTAAAAATGTCATATCGTAGGTAGACATTAAAACAATATAACTTTCATCATCGTAATTTTCTTTCTTTTCAATAGGAGTAGGCGTTTCACTAATTTCTTGTGATGCTATTAGTAAAGACTCATCGTATGTTTCTGGAATTTCGTTTAAATAATTTATTAGTTCGTTAATTTGATCCTTTTCCCCTTTTTTAGCAAGTACAGCGTAGTAACTATCCTCAAAAAAGGCTACTTTACAATCAAAAATTTTTTCTAAACGGGTTAGGTCATACTTTGATTCAAAGAAAAGCAAATATTCTTGATTTTTATCTAAAGAATCTTCCTTTGAAGAGACTCGCATAAAATTTGTTGATGAACTTTCTTCAGAGATATTTTCATTTTCAATGAATAAAGGCAGATCATTTTCAAAGACAGATGCTTGTTTACCTATTAATACACTATCTTCATCGTAAAAGATTGTGTTTAAAGAGTAAACTTCGTTCAGCATTCTTAAAAAATGTTCTATATGTATTTCATTTGAATTTATAGCGAAAAAGGTGTCGGGTAATTCTTCGGTTTTTATCCAATTCCAGCCAATGTAAGTAAACAACAAATCTATAGCGTCATCTAACTTTATTTTTTCAAAGTTTATCTGTTGAAAATTGTATGGTTCATATCCATAAAAGGCTATCCTATCGTCCTTTATTTCTAAATTGTTCATTGGATAAAGGAATTTGATTGTAATTACATTTTTTGAAGTAGAGACTTCTTTTACAGGCCCTTTACTGATTTTGTAATTAGCTTGTTCAAAAATTTCCTCTTCGAAAGAAATTTTGTAAATGGTCTTTGGATCGTTTGAATAAATTTCAAACTTACTTGGTGTTTCAAAAAATAAGATATTGGCGTTGGTGGATGAGTCATAATCTATGAAAAAACCAAAGAAAAATGAAGGTAATAGTAAAAAAATAAAGAAAAGAGATTTCTTTTGCCTCGGCATGAGACCCCCTTAAAATAGTTTCTTGTTTTTTTAATTATACCATAAAAACTTTAAGACTCTCTTTAGCATTCTTTCCCCCTATAACCCTTTTAAAATTAAAAAACGCCCTTTTAGGGCGTCTTTATTTTTTTGATTTTATCATTAGCTTTGTGATCAGTTTTGCAAATGTAGTTTTATCTTCGATTTCTAATCCTTCAAGTAACAAAGATTGATTGTAAAGTAATTCAGCGTAATCTTTAATTTCTTCTGAGTTGGGATCTTTGTGGTATATATCTGTTAATATTTTAAATACTTGGTGATCAGGATTTAGCTCTAAGATCTTTTCAGCTTCAAAGGGTAGTTGCTTTAGATTTTTTAAGGTTTTTTCCATGTTCAAGGATATTGCTTCGTTGGCACTTACTATACATGCGGGGGATTCCTTCAATTTATCTGTTATTCTAACATCTTTTACTTTGTCTTTAAGATACTCTTTTATTTTTTTGAGTAAGTCCTTATTTTCTTCTTCTTTTTCTTTAAATTTCTCATCTATTTTTACATTTGAACTGCTGATCGATTTGAATTCTTTTCCTTCGTAGTCGTGCATCAATTTGATGAGGAATTCGTCTATTTCATCTGTTAAATACAACACCTCATAACCTTTTTCTTTGAAGGATTCCATTTGAGGTAGGTTTTCAATAATATCTTTGCTTTCCCCCACTGCGTAATATATGTAATTACCTTGATCTTCTTTCATTTTTGAAATATATTCTTTAAGGGTTACCATATTTTTATCAGACGTAGAACTTTCGAATAAAAGTAGGTCTTGAACTTTTTCTTTTTCTTGTATATTCTGATATAATCCTGCTTTTATAACTTTTCCAAATTCTTTCCAAAATTCCACGTACTTTTCTCTTTCGTTTTCAAGTTTTGATTTTAAAGCATCTAATATCTTTCTTTCAATATTTTTTCTTATTACTTTTAGTTGTTTGTTTTTCTGGAGTATTTCTCTTGAGATATTCAAAGAGAAGTCTGGAGAGTCCACCAATCCTTTAACGAAACCCAAATAATCGGGGAGAACTTCTTCACAGTTTTCCATTATAAAAACGTTCTTTGAATAGAGGTTTAAGCCCCTTTTGTAATCTTTACTGAAAAAAGTAAAGGGCAACTTAGAAGGAATATAAAGCAAAGCTGTAAATTCAACCGTTGTTCCTTCAGCTTTGAAATGAATAACATCGAAAGGATCGTTCCAATCGTAAAAATGTTCTTTGTAGAACTCGTTGTATTCATTTTGAGATATTTCTTCTTTGTTTTTGTTCCATAAGGGAACCATCGAATTAAGTATTTTATCGGTTATCTTCTTTTTACCTGCTTCTACTTCTTCTTCCCATTTCATTTTTATGGGATATTTTATATAGTTAGAGTGTTTTTTGACTAATTCTTGAATTTTATATTGGTCCAAATAATTTTCATCCTCATCTAGATCGTCTTTCAATATTAGGGTAATCTTAGTTCCTCTATTGGCTTTTTCACACTCTTCAATTGAATAAGTTCCTATTCCATCGGATTCCCATCTCACACCTTTATCCTGATCCCATTTTTTTGTTTCTACAATAACTTTTTTCGCAACCATGAATACCGAATAAAACCCAACTCCGAATTGCCCTATGAGGTTTATTATAGTGTTTTCAGATTGAGCCTGTTTTAGTTGTTCCAGAAAGTTTTTAGTGCCTGATTTTGCAATAGTTCCCAAGTTTTCGATTACTTCTTCATAAGACATTCCAATACCGTTATCTTCAACTATCAAAGTGTTGTTATCTTTGTCTATTTCAATCCTTATCTGCAATTCAGTATCATTTTGTAGAACGCCAGGGTCTTTTAAAGATAAGAATCTGATTTTATCAAGCGCGTCCGACGCGTTAGAAATCAACTCTCTTAAAAATATGTCTTTGTGAGTGTAAATGGAGTTTATTATTAGATTGAGTAATTGTTTTGTTTCTGCTTGAAATTCTTTTACTTCAGGCATTTATTTTCCCTCCTGCTTTTTAGAATCTTAGTGTACTTATAAACTCTAACCAAAAAATAATTATATCGAATCTTTTTGAAGGTTAATTTTCTGTTTTTTTATTATTTTTATATAGAGAACTTTGTTGAGCTCTTGAACTCATTTTAGAATGCAAAGAATTTTGATATATTTTTTTATTATGCTATAGTATTTTTTAATGTAATTTGATAAAATAACACTATGCACTGAAGAACGCATTTTTGGGAGATGGTTTAGTGTTTTTTTGGAAATTTGCCCTTCGTAATTTTTTAAAGAAGTGGCAAGTAAGTATTTTGCTAGTATTGGGGGCTATCATCCCTTCTTTGTTGACTGTTTCTTCTCTTTCCCTTAATGATTCGATAGTTTCATATAGAAAAACTCAAGTGGAAGTTAATTTTGGCCAAGCAGATGCCTTTATTGTTAATAATAGGACATCTCCATTTCTTTCTTTTCCTTTGTCACAAATGATTTTAGACGATCTAAAAAGCAATCCCCAAGTAAAAAACATTCTGCCGGTTTCGGAAAGTTTTGGAAGAATAGAAAATAACGGACGTTTTTTGGAAGTTTTGGTTGTTGCGGTTGAAGAAGAAGACCTTTCAAACTTTGTAGGTCAAACTATTGATTTAAGCCCTGGTAAAATAGTTGTATCTCAGGATATAGCAAAGGAAATTGGAGTTAATGAAGGAGAAACCATTGTAATTCATATGCCTGGAGGTTCAAAAAATTTAGAGATTTCCTATGTTGGTGAAAAAGGTTTTTTGAATTATCGAGGAGAGATGGCACAGTATCCGGGATCAGTCTTTGTTAATGTATCAGATTTCAAAGGTAATACAGTTTTCCCATCAAAGGCTTACGTAGATTTCGTTGAATCTGAAAATGTACATATTTCTGATATTTCCCTTCCTTCAAATTTGGAGATTAATAATATAAAAGAGGATTTTTTAAATTCCCCAGCAAATGAAATTCTAGGATACATTGTTTTTGCCTTTAGTTCTTTTTCAATATTGGCAGGTTTAATATTAGTTATTGTTTTCGGGAATAATTTTGCAAATGAGCAGGAAAAAACGGTGGCTATTTTAAGAATTTTAGGCGTTAAGAGATTTAAGATCTTATTTCTTTTCTTTATGGAGTCCCTGTTGTATTTTGGGATATCTTCTCTAATAGGGGTTATTTTGGGGGCGAAAATAGGAGCCGCCTTGTTAAATCAACTTGGTGAAATTGCATCAGGTCTAACTTTCGAAACTTTAGGAAGTTTTACAATTGCTCCTTATGAATTGAGTATTAAAACAATAATATTTGGTTTTTTAATAGGTATTGTAATTCCGTTGATTATTTTTATGATTAAAGGGTTACATATTTCCAACAATTCTCCGGTGGAGTCTTTGAAAAAAGATGTGGAAGCGTATGTTCCTCATAGTATTAACGGTTGGTTTTCCCTTCTTTTTATTATATCTAGTTTTCTGTTAACTTCCTTTGCAAATGAATTTGAAATTGTTGGATTAATTCTAATTTCATTGGGATTAGTATTTGTATTCAAAAACCCTTTATTTAATGTTGGGTTATCCATTTTTCTTATGATACTTAGTAAAACATCTTTTAATCTCTATTCCAGAGCGTTAACTTTCAATTTTATTTTTCAAAGAGCCTTTTTATTCGGCTTTATCGTTGTTCTTTTTTTTACATCTATAATTCCTATTTTAAAAAGATTCTCTAAGGTATTTTCTTCAAAGAAGAGTGTTCCGTTTCTTTTAGGATTTTCTTATGTTGAGAGATTCCCAGTGAGAGTTTTAATGCTTTCTTTGATGTTTGGTATAATTATTTTTGGTTTGATTGTTATTTCTTCTATCCCGGCTAATTTGGTTAAGTTTGTTGATACTTCTATGCAAGAGGGATTGTTTGGATACAATTTTCTGGTTGTATCAAATCCTATAAAAAACCTATTTTTTTCTGATGATATAGCTGTTTATGAAGGAATAGAAAAGCCAACTAAGGTTCAAGTTGCCCTGCTCAATTCACAGATCATAGCTTTTGTTGACAATACTTTTCTTGAATCGGCGATAATTCCATCGGAATCAGTAACAGATTGGAGAGAAGAACTGAAAATTAAAAATACCGTTCTTTATGGAAAATTTAGTGATGAAGAAAAAGTCCCAGCATACGTGAAGGGTAATCTTTCTTCTATTACACCCTTAGGTGGAGAATCTAACGTTTCTTATGATGTTGTTGGTTTTTTTGACTTAAAAGATATTACAATTCCTGTAAAATATGTTGCAAATATAGTTTCTAAACCTAATAGTGTGAAAAGTGTTGATATACTTTTAGGGAATGTGCCTAAAGAAAATATAGATGAAATTAAGCAGAAATATATGTCAAACTTTGATTTCCCCATTTTTATAGAAGAGGAATTACAAAATATTTATAATGGGGTAGATGGTATAATTTCTTTAGCAATGGGAATGCTTTATCTTGGATTAATTAGCGGATTTTCAGGACTGGCATTGTACTCTGTGAGATCATGTATAATTCGCCAAAGAATAATTGGAACTCTAAGGGCTATTGGTTCAAGTTCAAAGGATATAACCAAGGGACTTCTCATTGAAAATTTCAGCATTGTATCCGTAGGAGCTTTCATTGGTCTGGTGGGAGGTTACCTAGTTGCAAAGGATGTAATTTTCGCCATCTTTCAATTTTTAGGAAATGTTGATTTTTATTTTCCTTTGTTGAATGTAGTTGGAATAATTGGAATGGTATATTTAATCACTTTTCTAACCTTGATGATACCTTCGTTTTTAATAACTAAAATCACACCAGCAGATAGTTTGAGGGAGATTGGATAATGGAAGTTGAGAATAAAAATAGTGCTTTGATAAAAGCGATTGAATTGTACAAAGTGTACAACGATAAGAGAGTAAAAGTAGAGGCTTTAAAGAACATTAACCTAACGATTAAAAAAGGTGAATTTATTGGTATATTAGGGCCTTCAGGTTCAGGTAAAACCACCTTGCTAAATTGCCTTTCGGCAATAGATAATCCTACCAGAGGGGAGATTTACTTTAAAGGGGTTCCGTTCCAAAATTTGAAAGAAGAAGAACGGACTTCCTTCAGAGCCAAAAACATGGGCTTTGTGTTTCAATTTTTTAATCTTATTCCGGTTTTGACGGTTTTAGAAAATGTTCAGTTGCCTTTGCTAATCTTAGGAGAAAAGAACAAAACCTCAAAAGACAAAGCTTATGAAGTTTTAAAGAAGGTTAAGCTTGATAGTAAAGTAGAAAGATTCCCCTATGAACTATCAGGTGGAGAGCAACAAAGAGTTGCTATTGCAAGGGCTATAATACATTCGCCAGAGGTTATATGGGCTGACGAGCCAACCGGAAATCTTGACAGTGAAAATGGTGAAATAATAATAGAACTTTTGGAGGAAATAAGAAAAGAAAATGGCACAACGCTTGTGGTAGTTACCCATGATTTGAATATTGCAAAAAGAGCCGATAGAATTATTCAAATTAGAGATGGAATTATACAAGAAGTTTAATTATTTGATGAATTTTGATATAATATAAAAAGAAGGGGTTGTAGCGCAGCGGGAGCGCGTTGCCTTCGCAAGGCAAAGGTCGTGGGTTCGAATCCCATCAACTCCACCAAAATAAAACCCCAGGTTTTGATACTACCTGGGGTTTTGATGATTATTACTGATTATTCAGCGTATTCACCTGTCTCCTTTAATCCTGTTTCTAAAGTATTCACGATGGCATCGTATGTTTCATCTACAGTCGCCATATCGTTTAGGAAGTTAGCAAATACTGTGCTGATATCGTTTCTTATATCGTTCCATGCGGCTGGCTTTGGATCTGGGATAGCAGTTTCTAATTCTTTTAGTGCAATAGTTGGCTTATCATCTGTTGCCGTATAGGTTTGCCACTGTGGAACCTCTTCAACATCTCTTCTTATTGGAACATATCCCGTATTTATAGACCAGTAAGCAACATTAACGGGATCCATCAAAAATTTCATGAATCTCCATGCTGCGTCTTTTTGATCTTGGCTTACCCAGTTAAACATTATCAAATCTGTTCCAGCTATAGGAGAGTGAGGAACACCATCTACGGAAGGTAATGGAGCCCAAGCAACACCGTGTTTTCCTCTGGAGGATTGTTCAGCATAAGTTAAACCTGCCACCGTTCCCATGTATGCAGCTATTTCTCCAGAGCCGAACTGGGGATCCAAATAGGCGTTTTGGAACAAAGCGTATCCGGAATCTTTCAGGTTCTTTATGTAACTCAAAACCTCTTTTGTTTTCTCTTCGGGTAAAACAATCTTGTATTTGCCATCGCCGACGTATTCTAAAAATGTTGCGTTATGTGCATATAAAAATATTTGAAAATCATCGATAAAGTTTCTTGCACCTAATCCGTATTGATCCATTTCTCCATCCATATCCAAATCCATTGTTAAAAGTTCACTTACTTCAAATAATTCATCCATGGTTTTGGGGGGATTAACTCCAAATAGGTCAAAGAGATCCGGGTTATAATAATAAACGTAAACAGATTTGTTGAATGGGATTCCATATACTGTGTCTCCCCATGTAACTAAATCCTTTAGAACAGGGAATATCTGATTATCCCAAGCTTCTTTAAACTCAGGATCCTTTTCAATATATCCGTTAAGTGGTTGCACTACATCAGAAAAAAGGTACATTGCGGTCCAGTTTCCATAAGCTTGAGATAAAGTTGGGAGGTCTGTAGTACTTCCTTGGGAGTAAGCGGTGATCGTAGAAAGTAACTTTTGGTTTAAGGCACTGTAGTTTCCCACATATATGGCTGAGACATGGACATCTGGGTTTTCTCTATTAAAAGTGTCGACTAAGGAATTCAACGTCTCTCCCAGTTGTCCCCCCATAGCGTGCCAAAACTCAATTTCAACTTGAGAAAAAGCAAAAGAAACAAGTAAAACCGTAAAAAGAATAGAAACAACTTTCTTCATTCCGAACACCTCCTCATAAGTTTTGGATAATTTTTTCTGTTTCTTTGTACAATTGGTCAAAATTACCAATATTCGATATTTTAAAATCACAACGCTCAGAGTTTATGTATTCTTGGGATTTAACGATGTTTCTTGCTTTCTCCAAGGGGATACCGCGATTTTCTGACAGTCTTTCAATACGTAATTCTTCTGGGGCATCTACGTAGATAATTTTATCGCATAATTTGTCCAATCCTATTTTGAAAAGCAAAGCTGCATCTACAATTATTATATCATTTTTATTTGAAATTTCTTTCAGTATTTGTTCAGTTTTTTTAAGAATTTCTGGATGGACTATCTTATTCAATAATTCTAACTTTTCTTTGTCTGAAAAAACTATTTCGCCAAGTTTTGATCTAGAAATATTGTTATCATCATCGAATATTTCTTCTCCAAAATTTTCTTTTAATTTCTCTTTAATAAAAAAATAGGTTAAGACCTCGTGTCCTAACCTATCCACATCGATTATGGATGCCTTATCTCCGTATATATTTTTTATTATCTTTGATACAGTGCTTTTTCCAGATCCTGCAGGGCCTGTAATTCCTATTACCATTTTTACATCGTCACCTGTTTTTTGTTTTTAAGTTTGTTTTCTACCTCAATGCTGAAATCTTCGTAACCTTTTCTTCCCATCAAAGCATAAGTAACCTTTTTACCTAATTCGACGCCCGGTTGGTCATAAGGGTTTATCTCTAATAGATTTCCCATTACTGCTGTTTGAAATTCATATGCGAATATGAATTGTCCCACATTGAAGGGATTGATCTGAGGAAAAATAACTTTTAGATTTGGTCTATTGTTTTCTGTCAAAGCGTATTCCGTACCAGCTAGTTCTGTATTCAAAAGGGCTGAAAGATTTTTACCTCCCAGATAAGATAACTCGGGAAGATCACAGTGTATGTTAGGGATTTTTATGTTTCGTTCGAAATTTTCTAGTTGTATGAAAGTGATTACTTTATCGTAAGGCCCTTCGTTGTATAGTTGAACTTGGGAATGTTGGTCTGTTGTTCCTAATGCTTTTATTGGAGTTTGCCCAACGTTCACGATTTCACCTTTTAAATTGTATTTTTTCCCCAGACTTTCTGCCCATAATTGTCTGTACCAATCAGCTAGTAGATACAATTTGTTTGAGTAGGACATCATTACAGAAATATTGTAACCTTTCTGGTAATATAGATAATGCACTAAGGCGTTAAAAGCCGCAGGATTTTCCCAAATATTTGGATTGGTAACCCTTTTGTGCATTTCTTTGGCACCGTTGTATAAATCAATTATATCTATTCCACTTGCCAAAGCTGATAATAAGCCAACAGGGGTTAAAACACTAAACCTACCGCCAATTGAAGGAGGTATATCTAAAGTTTTTATTCCCTCCTCTTCAGCTAGCTTCTTTAATATACCTTTTTCAGGATCGGTGGTGAATAGAAAGTGTTTTTTTGGATCTAATCCGTATCCTTCGATTATTCCTCTTGCAACTAGATAATTTGCCATGGCTTCTGCTGTTGTACCGGATTTTGATATAACATTGAACAGAGTAGTCTTTGGATCGATTTGGTCCAAAACTGATGCTATAAAATCGGGGTCAACATTATCCAGGATGAAAATTTTAGGAGTTTTTCTTATTTCTTTAGACAAAGCGTTATAATGCAATGGATTAAGGGCTGTTTGCAGCGCTTGATTTCCTAATGCAGAACCACCTATGCCTAAAACTACTACACTTTCAAAACTTTGTATCCACGTTTTTAAATCCAAAACTCTATCTATGTAAACCCTTGTGAAAGGTAGATTCAAAAAGCCAGGATTGTTTTGTTTTATCGTTTCCACAATATCTTGAACTCTGTTGGCTTGGTCGTTTATTTCTTCTTCAGTTAAGCCATTTTCAATATTGGGATGGAAAACATTTGAAAAATCAAATTTTATTCCATTCATCTTTTTTCCCCCTTCTTGCGTTTAAATTATACTTTCAATATCGTATCAAACTGGCAATTTCTAAATCTTTTAGATTTTCCCTTGGGTTTAGGTAGGTTAGTTCAGCAAGACAGACAACACCAACGGTTTTCCCTCCGGCTCTGTCTATTAATTCCTTTATCGCTTTTGTAGTACCTCCAGTGGCTAACACATCATCAACGACTATCACCTTTTCGCCTTTATCTATCGCGTCAATATGCATTTCCAGAGATGTTTGACCATATTCTAGTTCATAAGAGATCGAATAAGTTTTGTAAGGTAGCTTTCCTGGTTTTCTTATGGGAACGAATTCTTTATTCATGATGTAAGCTAAAGGTGTGGCAAATATAAACCCCCTCGACTCGGGGGATACGATACAATCAAAATCCCACTCTTTTATCAATTCAGCGATTTTTTCGACTGAATACTTAAAAACTTCAGGGTTTTTCAAAAGTGGGGTAATATCTCTAAATATAACGCCTTTTTCTGGAAAATCTGGTATATCTCTTATCCATTTTTTTAGGTCTACTATCTCCATGAGTTATCCTCCTAATACATTTTTATCCTTATTTTTGTGCCAATTCCAAGCGTCCGATATTATCTTTTCTAATTCTTTGTTTTGAGGGTGCCAGTTTAAAACTTCCTCTGCTTTTTTTGAGGAAGCTATTAAAGCAGCAGGATCACCAGGCCTTCTTTCTACTACTTCGTAATTTATTTTTTTTGAAGTTACTTTTTCAGCTGTTTTAATAACCTCTAAAACGGTAAATCCTTGACCATTACCTAAATTAAAAACGTCAGATTTTTCATTTTCCTTCATCCATTTCATAGCTAAAATATGGGTTTCTATCAAATCCATTACATGAATATAGTCTCTAACTGGTGTTCCGTCCTTGGTTGGATAATCATCTCCATAAACGTACAGTTTGTCTCTTTTCCCTAAAGCTGTTTCAAGGACTAATGGGATCAAGTGAGTTTCAGGTTCGTGGGCTTCGCCTATACTGCCATCATAATACGCGCCAGCGGCGTTGAAATATCTCAAAGCTACATATCTTATAATATCAAGTTTAGAATACCAATTTAGAATCTCTTCAACCATTAATTTTGATTGACCATAAATGTTCGTAGGGTTCTTGGGTTGGTCTTCAGTGATGGGAACTTTTTCTGGTTCTCCATAAACAGCTGCGGTAGAAGAAAAAACTATATACTTACATTTATGTTTATGCATGCTTTTTAAAAGGTTCAACGTTCCACATATATTGTTTTTAAAATATTTATTAGGTTCTGTCATAGATTCACCAACTAATGAAAAAGCCGCGAAATGATATACCTCATCTATTTTGTAATTTTCAAATACATAATCGATATATTTTTCGTTTCTAAGATCTCCTTCAACGACTTGTACATCGTTAACAGCCCACCTATGCCCTTTTTCAAAGTTATCAAAAACTACTACTTCTTTATTTTGATCTTGCAGCCTTTTCACCAAATGAGAACCTATGTACCCAGCTCCTCCTGTGACAAGTATCATTAGGTCACCCCTCAACTCAAGCGTTAGCTCTAATGTTTAATATTTCTCCATCTTCCAATATTTCATCTTTTCCAGCTAATCTCCAAAGTCCCTGTTCTTTCACTTTTTCTTCGCTTCCGTATTTAATTAGGTCCTCATATTTCATAACCTCTGCACGAATGAAATTCTTTTCGAAATCAGAATGTATTTTTCCAGCGGCTTCCTTCATTGTACTACCTTTTTTTACCGTCCAAGCTCTTACCTCGTCTTTTCCGACGGTGAAAAAAGAAATCAGTCCAACATGATTATACACAATTTTTGCTAATCTTTCAACACCGGGTTCTTTAATTGATAAATCTTCCAGAAATAATCTTTTTTCTTCTTCATCCTCTAGCTCGTTTATTTCTACTTCTATTTTTCCGTCTATTTCAATATACGCAAAATTTTGTTTTTTACATTCTTCAACTACCTGTTCTTTATATTCGTAGCTATTTTTTGAAAATTGGTCATCATCGACGTTGACACATACAATAATGGGTTTTAAAGTGAATAAAGCTAAAGAACCAACTAATTTTTTATCTTCCTCGCTCAAGTCCATTTTGGAAACGAAAACCTCATCCTCTAAAACTTCTTTTATTTTCAACAAAATTTTTTCTTCGTTTTCTTCCGTCACTGAGAACTTTGTCTTTTTCTTTTGAGTTTCAAGCCTTTCTAATCGATTTTCTACAATTTCTAAATCTCTAAAAATTAACTCTGTTTTCAAAATTTCTAGTTGTTTTATCGGATTATCAGCATTTTCTGGCCAAGGAACAGAGGGATTTTTAAAAGATCTTATAACCAAAAGTAAAGCATCAACATTTTGTATCATCTGAAAAATTCTCGTTTTTTCTCTTGGATCCCCCTTGTGGTCATAACTTGGTATATCGATAAAATCTAAGTTAGCGAAGATAACCTTTTTGGGATTGTACAAACGTGCAAGAGAAGCAACTCTTTCATCTTTTATAATTGCCGTTCTTTTTATAGCCTCTCTTTTATAACTATCCTCTATTTTATAATCAGTTAAAAGGGAGAAAATAGTAGTTTTACCTGTTAACGGAAGGCCGAATATGCCTATTTCCACCTAATTCTCACCTCTTTTCCTCTTTTTTAATTAATTCCCAATATTTATCTAACTCTTCTAAATTTAAAGCTTCAAATTCTTTTCCATCTTTTTCAATCGCTTTTTCCATTTGGTTGAACCGTTCTATAAACTTCTCACTCGCCTTTCTTAAAGAAACTTCCGGGTCTATCTTTAAAAAACGAGCCAAGTTAACAAGTGCAAATAATAAATCTCCAAACTCTTCTTCTACCTCTGGTTGGGTTTTAGCTTCATTAAGTTCGTCCACTTCTTCTTTTACTTTATCGAGCACATCTTTCACTTCTACCCAGTCAAATCCTACCGCAGCAGCATTTTCTTGAATTCTTCTTGCTAAAGAGAGTGCAGGTAAAGCTTTATTGAGTTTCCCGATTCTACTAAAATTCTTATCTCCATTCTCTTTTGCCTTTATTTCCTCCCACCTGGCATAAGAATATCCTTTTTCATCTCCAAAAACATGCGGATGTCTTCTCACTAACTTATTGATCAGTTCATCTATTACTTCAAAAGTAGAAAACTCATTGCTTTCTTCGGCAATAGTGGAATGAAAAACAACTTGGAGTAATATATCTCCTAACTCTTCTTTTATTTTTCTTATATCTTTTTCGTCAATAGAATCAACCAATTCATATGCTTCTTCAATTATATAAGGTTTCAAACTCTCATGTGTTTGGACTTTGTCCCAATCGCAACCTTTTGGTCCCCTTAGTCTTTTCATCACTTTCATAAGCTCTTCAAATTTTTCACCTAACTCCAAAATAATTCCTCCCGTATTGTACGTATTAGCTCCCCTATTTGTTATTTTGTTCTTTAAAGATTCGATTGTGTTCTTTGATCTTCCTTTTTTTATCCAAATAATATAGCAACCATAAGGCAAAAACTACTATTAATAGCAAAGGTAATAAATATTTAAGGAAGATTTCAAGTACGACTCTCGATCTCAGTTCTTTTAAAGCTTTTTCAGTTTCTTCGGTTATATAATTGCGACTTTCAGCACCGTTGAGAAAGTATCTTGCTAATTGAGCATACTCTTTTTTATCCCAATTATAGTAAGTTAATCCCAATTTAGACATTATTCTTCCGTTTTCCTTGTCGTGAGTTAAAGCTTTTTGATAATATTCTATCCTTTTTTCGTAATTGTTTTCTATGTCACCCAAAAATTCGTATGTTTCAGAAAGAATCGATGAATCTTTTGAAACCGGAATTAAAGAAAGGGCTATTTCCTTTGATTTTTCTGTTTCTCCCAGGTTATAAAAAATTTTTGAAAAGTACAGTAAGGTTTGAGAATCTTTCCCCTTTAAATTCATATAAGAATTATAAAGGTCTTGAATAATTTCGTAGTTATTTGTTTGAAAACTTATTTCAACCAAAGATTCAATTATTTTTTTATCGTAATTGTAAGTTAGATAAATTTCTTTTAAATCGTTGTAAGCTTTTTGAGGATCATTATATATTTTAGATTTTGATAAGATTTGTGCTTCACAATAAACAGTAAAGGGAGTTTTTTCTCCCACGAGTTTTTCGATTTTTTCAGAATATTCAAAGATTTCTTTCACTACAGATGGGTCCAAAGAATTTTGCCAATATTGGAAATTGAAAAAAAGATACATAGAATTTATTATTATTGAATTGGGGTATTTTTCTAAGGCTTCTTCAAACAATTCGGTGGGTTCAAGGTAAACATAAGGGTCTAAATCTTTTAATATCTTTAAGATTGTCTCATCATCAGGAAACAACGTAAGATCTGAAAGTTGTAAATTATCTACGTACATTGGTAAACCCGTTTCCCATCGCTTCAACAAACCTCCAAGTGTCTTTAAATATGGGTCATCCGATTCATACATTGTTTGAAGATCCACGTAATAAACAAAATCATCAAAAACTGTTGCGAAGATCGATAACGAAAAAATCATAAAAAATAACAACACAACTAATTTTTGTCTCAAAACGCTCCTCCTAGAATGTCAAATAGTTTTAAAGGTTTTTGAAATTTTCATCAAGATATTCTTGTAGTGTAATTATACCATAAAGCTGTTTTCTAAGAAAGCTAAGGCATTAGATCATATTAGATGTCCGTGAAAAAGATTGGTTAGATCATACATGGGCAATAGGTAGGCGGAGGAAGTTCGCTCTTTCTTCCCCTTCAAACACATAAAAAGAAATAGCAGAAGGTTTTCTCTTCAACGTATATTTTTTCACGAATGAATTAATCTCTTTTGGTACTTTCGGTGTGATTTCTTTGGGTATATCCTTTAAATCATAGTACCTACCGTAATTCATTATGAACTTTTCTACTGTCTTTTGTTGAGTTGTATCAAGACCAATGTAATTTTCAATGAACTCTTTTAAATTCTTTTTATTTAAGTCTTTTATAAACCTTTTTACAACACCTTTCCTTCCCAAATAAAAAGGATGTTCGTTGAAGGTTATATTTTTGTTTGTGTGGATTTCCGGTTCTTGAACGTTTGTTAGTAAAGAATTGAAATCTATCTTTGGATTTCTTTCAAAGGTAGATTTTATCAGCTCTTTCGTGTAGTAATCACATCTTTCTTCAATTAAACTGTCATCTTGTATCTCTTTAATTATCTTTTTTAGATCAATCTCTTCTTTGTAGTAATGAACGAGGTAAGATGTAAAGAGTTCTGATATTTGTCTTTCTTTTGGAAAGTTTTTAAACTTTTCAAGGTTTATCTCATACTTCTTATCTATATCCTTCTTTTTCAATTCTTTGATTATACATATAGGTGTGGATGTGTTGATTTTAAACTCAAGAGCCTCTAATATGTTTCTCAAGGTATTTGGTTGAATGTACTTTGTCTTTGCAGATAAAAACTCTTTCAACGTTCTTTCAGAAACGTTCAATGAATCAATGGGTATCTTTTCTTTTCCTATCTCTTTCCTTATGAAAGCTCTCAAGGTTTTTGTGTTTAAGTAATTTCTATTTCTAATATTCAAAACAAGACGTCTGACATCGTGAATTGTATATTCAAACTCATTCCAGATTATTTTTTTCTTATCGACACTCAACGATGAAACTAAGCGTGAAAAAATAAAAGCGGTCTCATAAATCAAAGGATCTTTGTTATTCTTCTGTACTTGAAACATAGTATCGAGGGAATTGAAAACATTAAAGTTATTATCATCGAAGTAGTAACCAAGATAGAATCCCAATGGAAAGGTAAAAGCTAAAGCCTTTTCTTTGTTTGTATCTTTCAACCACCAAGATATATTATTTAAAGCTTGCACCATACCAGAAGGATGTGGAATAGTTTTTAAAACCTTAAATGCTTTGATGTTTAAAGAAACTGCTTCATCGTATCTTTCTTCGTTCTTTTTCTCTCTTGCTTTTGATAGCAATATGAAACCTTTATCAACAGGGTTTTGTTCGTAATTCTCACTCCAATATCTTATCTTTTCCATACTTTCATCGGGTTCATAATACAATTCATGTATATTTTTTAGAGTTTCTACAACAAGTCCTCTGACATAAACAGGTATATTGTCAAAATTATCCCTTAGTTCGTCAAATACTTTTTTAACGCCCTCTTTCTGTTTAATTCTATTCAATATATGAATTTTTTGACCCAAAAAAAGGTAGTACAAACCACCTTTTTTTAACTTTTGTAACTCTTTATCTATTATCTCAAGGGCTTCATCGTATTTAACATCCCATTTTAATTTCAAAACGTTTATGTAATTGACGATGTTTTTATTTTTATCTGATCTATCACTTTCTAAGTAATGAACAACATAATTCAAAATAGGTCTTATGAACTGTCCTTTATTCACAATTTCAACCAAAGATCGAAGATTCATTCTGAGAACCTCCCTATCCTCATGAAATATTTACACAGCGTTATAATAATACAATATAAGTTTACTTCTATTCAACCTAGAAATTTTCTAAAAATAGATCGAAACCATTCAAACATAATTGTACCACGATACAGATAAAAAAAGGAAAAGAGAATATAAGTAATTTAAAGATAACAAAAATTGTCAATTTCGATTTTAACATAAGTATTTTTTGACCGATCTCTGTAATACTTTATCAATGTATATTTGAAACCAATTAAAAAAACAGTTGAAAATCATATGGAAAAGCGTATGATTAAAATGAGGGATTGGATTATTTGAAATATTAGTTTTAAATTAAAAGAATAATTCAAGGGGGTGAAAGAGAATGAAGAAATTTGTTGTTGTTTTGTTGATCACTGGTCTGCTATTGATTGGTATTTTTGTTTTTGGTGGAGATAATGAGGGAGAAGATGGCACATCTGGCTTAGAACCCGCAAAGATTGTAAATGTTGTGGAAGGAGTAGAGTAAATGCTTGTTTGGGTCATTTACTCTCTACAAAAAACAACATTTGAAATAGCTTAGAAGATTTAAGAAAGTATCTAGATGAGTTTTTGAAGGAAAATATTGTGAGGTTATGAATTATTTGCCGGCAAGTAGCAATCCTGCAGGATAGAAAAAATAAAAGCGAAAGAGGTGAGAAGGTTATGAAAAAAGTGAGTATGGTATTAGTGTTAATAGGTATTTTAAGTTTTTCCATAATGACGTTTGCAGGTTGGGAATTTGGATATGTAGAATCTTCTCAATCTATAACTACTTCTTGGAAAAAAGTAGTTGGTTATTACAATTATAATGATTTTACAACAACTTTTGGATATGGACAAACTAAAACAGTTTCTTACAATTTCAGTTGTAATGCAAATATTGGAATTGTAGCAGCTTCTGTCGAATTAGGATTTGGAGGAAGTACTTCTATATCTGAAACTATTAGCATACAGGCTGAAGTTCCTCCTATGACTTATTACCAAATTGATAGCAGAGCACTGGGGAGGAAGTATAGTTGCGTAGAATACTTTTACAACTGGTTAGGGAATTTAACCGATCAACATAATTTTTCTTTTACTGGTTATAACAGCATTGATTTCAAATCTTGGAGTCAACCCATAATCATAATTTAGATACGTACTTAAACTTAATCCAATACAACGGAAATTAATTTCCGTTGTATTGGATACTAGAAACTGAAAGATTTCTAAAAATTGATTCTAAGACATAAATAACTTCCTTTTTTAGAGATTGAATACATAAAATAAAAAATAGAATAAACGAGAGTTGGAACAATTAGAGAATTTTATGATTCTCAACGTTTCATATCCATACATATTATACGAGGAGGATAAAAAAGATGAAAATGTTTAGAGGGCAATTTTTGATAATGTTTATTTTGATTTCTGTCACCTTCACTTTTTCAGTGAATTTAGAATTCGATGAAAGCTTTGTTGTTAATCTGTTTGACAATGAAAACGAAATATTAGATATAGTTACTGAAAAAGGTAATGTGTATCTTTTGTCAGAGAACGGCTTAGTGTATTTTATAGATTCAAAAGGAAACATCAACAAGATATTTGATTTAGAATTGGAAGGTTACGGGAAAGCTTCTGTGAAAATCATTCACAATGGTAAAGAAATAGAAAGACACCTTTTGACCGCAGGTGGAATGGATATTTATGATGATTCATTGTATGTAGCTTTCTACAACGTAGTAAAAATTTTCAATTCAGAAGGAGAAATTCTGAATACGGTTACATTAAACAAAGATCTCAGTATAAGTGATGTTAAAATAATTGATTCAAAAATATTCATTTTAGATCGAATCAAAGGTCTTTTTAAAGTGAAGGGGGATACAATAGAAAGAGTTTTCCCTGAACTAGGTCAAGAATCACTTGGTATGAATTATATTAATTTAGAAGTAATAGAAGATACAATATACCTACGTTACATGTATGGTAAAACTGAACAAGTTGGTCCGGAAGCTTACGTCACTTCTGAACCTTTTGTACAAGGGGTATATAAATTATCAAATAAAGATGGGGAATACATAGAAGAAGAAAATAAAGAATTAGGGGAAAATGCTGTTATCAATGAATCGTTTGCGGCTTTTGAAAACCATTTAATATTGTCAAAAGGTGAAGCGGAAATATTCGTATTAGATGAAGATCTGAATATAAGATTATATATAAATAGCCCAAATTTGCTCTAC
>NZ_JBSVZD010000035.1:0-20522 GCF_054051725.1 Petrotoga sp. DB-2
CTCAACAAAAAATCTCTGTAATACCTTTTTCATCATCTCTTCAGTCTATTCTATCAACCATATTTGACAAGGAGCCGATGAGGTATTGACAAACTTTCCTTTTTATGATAGACTTATCTTTGGAATAAATGCCGAGATGGCGGAATTGGTAGACGCTGCGGACTTAAAATCCGCTGGGTAGGAATACCCGTGTCGGTTCGAGTCCGACTCTCGGCACCCTTTTAAATTAATTATACTACATTACTTGGTGCGGGGTGGAGCAGTCTGGTAGCTCGTCGGGCTCATAACCCGAAGGTCGTAGGTTCAAATCCTACCCCCGCTACCATTTTTATATGGCGGCGTAGCTCAGTTGGCTAGAGCATACGGTTCATACCCGTAGTGTCAAGAGTTCGAATCTCTTCGCCGCCACCATAAATGAAATTTCTTAAATAAAAAGATGGGGTAATTTAATAGATGCCCCATCTTTTTTTAGCTTTATTTTAATATTTTGACGAATTATTAATCACTCTTTCTAAACCTCAGTATTCTGCTATAAAAATGAGTTACTTTTCCCGTTTCGAAAAAATCTTTAGAGGAATCCTCTATTATAATTCCCCTTTCTTTCAATGCCTTTCCAGATAATTTAATTAGCTCTTTTTCTTCTCCTTGAAGCCCTTCATAAACAGTGTATACAGTATCGTTTTCCAAATCTTTTAGCTTGACATCCACCCTATCGAACAAGCCAAACCTTCTTGGATTCCTTAAATATATCAAAACACCTTCATCTCTGTTTTTACTCAAATATTCCACCGCAAAATACCTATCCTTTGTAACGGAAGAAAGTCTGAATTGATAGCCTTCTTGTACTATCTCTCTTATCTCTTTATACAACTGAACCTGATACCTTGCTAAATCGAAATCTTTTTCAGAGAATTTATTTAAATCCGCACCGATTCCCAAAGATCCCATCATCGATGAATGAAATCTGTACGCTAAAGGATAAGTCTCTTTTCCTCCCCAGTCAGTTACCCACGCCATCATTATTTTTGGTGCGTATGCGTAGGAAAAACCCTCTTGGATCTCTAATCTATCATATGGGTCCGTGTTGTCGCTTGTCCATACTTGATCCGCAAATTGCATTAAGCCTATATCCACTCTTCCCCCACCGCTAGAACAGTTTTCAAAAGTAACGTGTGGATGTTTTTCTCTTAAATATTTCCAAATATCGTATAAGTTCCACACGTATTTAACCCATATTTCTCTTTGTTTTCGTGGTTCCACTTGCATCCATCCTGACTCAAAAACATGCCTGTTCATATCCCATTTGACGAAATCTATATCGTTCCGTGTTAAAAGATTATCCATGAAATCAATGATGAAATTTTTTACATCTTCTCTTGCTAAATTAAGCATCAATTGATTTCGTTGAAGTGATTTTGGCCTATTTGGAAAACTAATAACCCATTCAGGGTGTTTTCTATACAATTCGCTGTTAGGGTTAACCATCTCTGGTTCTACCCATATGCCAAAATCCATCCCTAAGGACTTAACATAGCTTATCAAAGGTTGCAAACCATTTGGGAATTTTTCTTTGTTCACATACCAATCACCTAACCCAGCATGGTCGTCGTTTCTTTCCCCAAACCATCCATCGTCTATAACAAAAAGTTCCACACCAATCTTTGCAGCCTTTTCAGCCAATATTTTTTGATTTTCTTCGTTCACATTAAACGTCGTGGCTTCCCAAGAATTGTATAAAACCTTTCTTAATTCGTGTGCTTTATCTTTTGGCAATACGTAGTCGAGCTGGTAATGATGTATATTCTGGCTCGCCTTTGTAAAACCTTCGTCTGAAAAGCCAAACACAAATTTAGGAGTAGTAATTTTTTCTGAGGGTTCTAGTATATAACTAAAATCCCAGTCATTTATACCTCCAATTATCGCTATTCTTTCGTATATACGTTTTTGTACTACTATTTTCCAATTACCACTCCAGGCTAATTCACCAAAGTATACCTTTCCGTGATCTTCATCAGCAGAGTAATCGATCGCGAAAAAAGGATTCAGGTAGGCGCTTGTTTTCCCAACTCTACTCTCCAAAACTTTGCTTCCCTCGTTTATACCTTCCTTTCTTAAATGAAATTCACTCCCCCACATACCTGCAAGATAATTTAATTTTGCTTTTTCATCATTTTCAACATAAAGCGAGGCAGATTTCATATCCTCTATCTTTATTTCTTCATTAGAATTGTTTCTAATCTCAATCCATCTTTCTATGATATCGTACTTTTCTATGACCTTGTAGAAAAGATTTACATCCAAATTATAATGATCATCGCTTAGCTTGATTACTAAATCATTCCCACTCACTTCAAAATTTTTGTAATTCAACACAACATCCCTGACACCATCGTAATATTCAACTTTCAAACAATGCTCGACATTGTTCTTTTCTCCTCTTACTGAAAATTCATCATTCCACGTGTATCTGTCCATTACAATCAAATCTTTAACTTCTGGGTAGTCTTGAAACCTTGGTAACTTTGATCCCCAGTACAAATTTTTAATTTTCCCTTGATCATCTAATCCAAAAACGTAACCCATATTTTCTGTTTCCAAAAACCATCTCTTCGTTTCTTGATCAAAAGTTATAGGCATTTGATTACCTCCTTTTCACATTTAAATGGTGAGCCTTTCAAAATCAAAATCTTATCTTAGAACACTCAAAATATTTTTTTGAAAGAAAAAAACAAAAGAACGAAAATACCCAAAGAATAAATAGCCGAAAAAAGATAAACAGCATCAATCCCGTTTAATGTATAAAGAAATCCCATCATCAATGGAGCCACAGTTCCAGATAACTTAAAGAAAACCTCTCTTAAGGAAATCACCGCTCCTCTATTTTTTCTTGAAGTAATTTCAGTAGTCAGAGTGTGCATACTAGGTATATTTATGCCATGCCCCATGCCAAAAATAATAACAGCTACCATCAAACCTACAAAATTTCTAACAACCATCAATAAAAAAAGTGAGATCGCATAAAATACATAAGAAAATGCTAACAACCATTTTACTGTGTATCTATCGCTTAACTTCACCAACTGTGAAGCAGCAAATGCAGCAGTAAAAGACATAAAAAACATTAATATACCTGTTATCCAAGGGGGAAAACCAAACTTATATTCTGATAAAAAAGGTAGATACGAAGAATATGCGCCACTGAGCAAAAAGAAGGTAGAAAACCCAGCAATATATATAAAAATAATTCTTAAATCTTTTAAAACTTTAAACAGATCTACAAAATAATCTTTCAAGTTCTCACCATCATTTTGATGGGAATCTTCAAGAAGAAATAAGGTAGCTATTCCAACGGGTACAGCTAAAGCAGACAGAAAAAATGGGAACTGCCAACCAAAAATAGCAAGCATTCCACCAATAAGTGGATAGATAGCTAATCCAATATTTGCAACGGTTTCATTGTAACCTATAATTTTTAATCTTTCTCTTTCTCTAAATAGGTCTCCCATAAGGGTTACATTCAATGCGCCCAAAGCGGATGCTCCCGCTCCATTTATGGCACGTAATAACAGTAAAATGTTAAAATTTGTTGTTAAACCACTTAACACCCCAGATACAGCGAATAAAAATAGGAGAGGAACCATAAATTTTTTTCTTCCATATCTATCAGCTAAAACACCAAATAATGGAGTTAAAAATATGGCAGGCAAGTTGAAAAAAGTAATTAACAAGCCTACCTGTTGCTCTGTTACATTGAATTCTTCCTTTATCAAAGGAAAAACAGGAGAAATACTCGATACACCCATGACGACCATCAACGTTACGCCGAATATAATTAACATGTTGTTTTTTTGAGTTTGTTTTTTTGCAGAATTCAACTTTTTGCTTCCCCCAATAATTTTTTTCTTATACTTTTAATTTTATCACATTTACGCATTATACAAACTTCAAAAAATCTATTATCCCAGATTTTTTTATTTGTGACAGGCATTTATTAGTTGCCAAGATAAACTATTAAATTATTTTAAAAAACAGACGGGGTTTTACCCCCGTCTCCAAAAATGAAAAAACCTATTCATCATTTATTGTCTTGATTTTATTGGGATCTATTTTAAACCCTCTATCATAAGTTAAAAGTCCATTCATCTCCTGTTCTACATCAGTTAATTGGGTATAACAATATCCTACAATATAATCTATTGATTTTATTGCTTGAGTTAATTGAGAAAATCTTTTTAAAAATTCTTCTTCAGAAGAAACTTTGTTACCATAACCCCATCCTTCATCCTTTAAAAAAGCTGTCCCTCCATATTCGGTAATAAGAACAGGTTGATCAGAATAGTTATATCCCTCGGAAAAGATGAATTTTCCAGCTGGACATCCTTTAACAACTTCATTTTTATCTGAATATACTTTTAAAAATTCCGAACTCTCTTGACGATAATCATGAATTGTACACAAATCTGTTTCGGTATGTTCCCAACCGTCATTAGACACAACTAAACGAGTCTGATCTAAAGATTTTATTAGATTTACAACACTTTTCGTAAAATTCTGTTGCTTTTTATCCGTTAAAATGTTTGGTACCCCCCATGATTCATTAAAGGGTGTCCATACAACTATTGAAGGATGGTTATAATCCCTATCTATAATTTCTTGCCATTCTCTTAAATATTGATTGCATGATTCCGAATTAAATTGGTAAAAAGAGGACATTTCCCCCCAAACTAATAATCCTAATTTATCACACCAATAGAGATATAAAGGGTCTTCAACTTTTTGATGCTTCCTTACACCATTAAAGCCAAAATTTTTAGTCATTTTTATGTCATTTATTATAGCTTCCTCGCTCGGAAGAGTTAATAAAGAATCCGGGAAATAGCCTTGATCTAAAACTAATTTTTGATAATATGGACGGTTGTTCAATAAAAATTTACCATCCTTGGTTGAAACTTTCCTCATACCAAAATAACTCATTACTGAATCTTTTATTTCTCCTCTATTGTCGATTAAGTTAAAAAATATCTCATATAAATTAGGTTCTTCTGGGCTCCACAATTTCAACCCCCATTCAAAAGCCTTTGAAAGCACGTTTAATTCTATCTGTATTATACGATCTTGACAAAAAATATTGCTTTCCAATATGTTTGAGTCTTCAAATTTAATGTCGATATTTAATGTATTACCTATAGCTTCAGGAGACAAAATGGCTTCGATTAACACAGTTGCTTTATCAATATTTGGTGTCAGGCTAATTTTTTCTATATGCTCATTATTAACGGGTTCTAGCCAAACAGTTTGCCAGATTCCCGTAGTGTTAGTATACCAACAAGCAAAAGGCTTACCTATCCAGCTTTGCTTCCCTCTGGCCTGTGATGGATCATAAGTTCTATCTTCTACCTTAATTACGATTTCCTCTTCATCATCCCATTTTAACTCACTTGTAATATCAAAACTAAATGGAGTATTCCCACCTATATGATTGCCTATATACTGCCCATTAATCCAAACCTTAGCAAAATAATCCACAGCTCCAAAGTTTAACTTTATTTTTTTATTTTTCCACGTTTTGGGTAAGGAAAAACTTCTTTTATACCAAACATAATCGTGATGACTTTTATCGTATATACCGCTAAATTTACTTTGATAACAAAATGGAACTTCTATTTTCTTTGTAAAATAATGATTTTGAAACCATTTTTCACCCTCACCCTTATTTTGATCATCAAATTCGAACTCCCACGTTCCATTTAAACATAACCATTGATCTCTTTTAAAATTTGGACGAGGATATTCACATCTTGCAATTTCATCCATATTTTTTCTCCTTCCTTTAAATGAAATTTTTTATTTTATTAAATATTTAAAAATGGTTTTATAAATAAATTAGAAATTATTTAGGGAAAAGTTGCGGGGTTCTAGTAGGACCTTTAATTATTAGCTTTCCATTTTCATCGAAATAAATTCTATCAATATTTAGTACTCTAATTCCACCTGGCGATTGAGGAAAAGCATGGGTATGATAAACTATAAACAATTCAAGATCACTCGGAGATATAGTAACAGAACAATGCCCCGGACCTGAAACACCTATTGACAGATCTTTTGCCAAAACTGGATTATCTTTGCTTTTTTCCCAGGGACCAAAAGGACTTTTTGAAACTGCATAACCAATTGCATAATCAGGAGAACCAAAATAATTAGCAGAATAAAGTAAATAATATGTCTCTTTATTTTTTATTACAAAAGGTCCTTCATTCCATTGCCAATTCTGATCCAAACCTTCCCATTGTTGGGATGGTTCTAATGCTAAAATAGGTTCTCCTTTGAATTCTAAAAGATTTTCGGACATTTCTTGAACATAAATTTGACTTACGTGTTCACCGTCTATTATATTTTCAGAGCAGTCTCTAACCCAAAATAAGTATGGTATTCCGTTGGAATCTATAAAAATATGCCCATCTATATTTGAATATCCATCATTAATTAGTGGAGCCTTTATTGTTAAAAAAGGACCTAAAGGCGAATCACTCGCAGCCAATCCAATTTGTAATTTACCATCTTTATCTCGTGCACTGTACACCATATAAAATCTATCCTTGTAGGAAATTACTTCAGGAGCCCAAAAATCTCCTTGAGCCCATTGATTCTCTTCTTGAAATTTCATAAATGCAAACCCTTCTTCTTCCCAATTAACTAAATCTTCAGATTTCCAAACCTTGAACCCTGTATTAGCTGAAGAAGTGCCATAAAGATAATATGTGTTTTCTACCTTTAAAACAGAAGGATCTGCAATAAACACATCCAACGGATTTTCATACAATTTGCCTGAATTTGATAATACAATTATTGAATTTAACAAGATAAATGGTACAAACAAAAATGAAATTAACTTTTTATCCACTTGATATCATCTCCTAATAGTCGATGATTTTAACAGTTGTTGAAGCATTTTTTATTTCATTTACTCTTTGTTATTCCTTTAAGCCACCTGCTGTTAATCCTTTTATTAATTGTTCCTGAAAAATTAAGAAAAATATAAATATTGGCAGAGCCGCTATAACATTTCCTGCCATAGTCACTCCATATTTCATACTGTAAGACCCATAAAATGTTGCCAAACCAATTGGCAGAGTATACATTGTAGAGTCTGACATCACTATTAAAGGCCATAAAAAGTCATTCCATGAAAAAACAAAGCTAAATACTGCAATTGCAATTAAAGAAGGTCTTGCTAATGGAACCATTATTCTAAAAAGAATAAAAAAATCGTTTGCCCCATCGATTCGCGCTGCTTCTTCAAACTCTTTGGGGATTCCTTTGAAGAACTGTGAGATTATTAATACAAACATAGGATTAACCATATAGGGGATAATTAACCCCCAATAAGTATTTAGTAAGTTTAAATCTCTTAAAAGTAAATATCGAGGAATCATTATCGCCTGTAAAGGGATCATAATCCCTGCTAAAGTAATATAAAATAAAGCTGTATTTCCTTTGAACTTTAATCTACCTAAAGAATACGATGCAAATACCGTAACAATTAATGCCCCCAGGGTAGAAGTTATTGAAATGAAAGCACTATTAAATAACCATCTCAATATACCTGATTGATTAAATATATATGCGAAATTTTCTAAATTTAAACGAGAAGGGAAAAATTTTTGAGTTATTATTTCCAAATCTGTTTTAAAAGATGAAAGAATCATCCAAAATATAGGAAATATATATATAACAAAAATTATAACTGCGATAATAGTTAAAAGTTTTGACCTCTTCAACTTATTCACCACCTGTTCGTAGTGTTAGCCTAATTTGTATAAAGGCTATTACAAACATTATTGCAAAGAAAAATAAAGCCATGGCTTGGGCATATCCCATTCTAAAGTACCTAAAACCTTGATCATATATATATTGTATTAGCACTCTAGTGCTGCCCTGAGGTCCACCACCAGTCATTATATATACTTGACCAAAAATTTGTAACGATGCCATAGTCTGCAACACTAAAACCAAAGCGTGTGTCCTTTTCAACAATGGGATAGTTATAAAAATGGTTTTCTGTAATGGGTTCGCGCCGTCTATTGTAGCTGCTTCATATACTGACTCAGAGATTTCCTGTAGACCAGCTAAATAAAGAATTACATTGAAACCTAATGTCCACCATATTGTAGTCAAAGCAATAGCCGGCATTGCAGTTTTAGGATTTAGTAACCAACCTGTGTAATTAATACCTATTATTTCAAATATTTTCTCAATAATTCCAAAATTAGGTTGATACAAAAAAACCCAAATGCTGCATACTATTGTAATAGATAAAATATAGGGAAAAAAGAACAACATACGAAACAATCTTTTCATATATATGTTTGAATTTAATAAAAGAGCCATTAAAAACCCTAATATAACTAAAATTGGCACAGTCAATATTACAAAGTAAATTGTGTGCCATAAACTTGACCAAAAAGTTGGATCATTAAACATTTTTGAAAAATTCTCCAAACCAATAAATTGTGGTTCTCCAAATAAATCCCAATCAAAAAAACTCATACGGAAACCGTTTATAAGAGGATATATTAAAAATAAACCATACAAAACACCAAAAGGCAGAAAAAACAAATAGCCTTTAATGGAATTTCTCTTCACAAATCCTCACCTTCTCACATTAAAATTAAAGGTTAACTTCTTTTAAATTTGCAAATTAATGTATAAAAGTATAATTTTTAGGAAAATTACATAAAACATAGCATTCCACTGAGACAGTGGAATGCTTTTTTTAATAAAAATATAAAATCATTCAACAACCTCATTAACAGTCCTTACTAATTCTTCAGCTGCATTTTCTGGTGTTACTGAGCCCAAAACTACTCCCTGACAAAGTTCAACTAATTTATCTTGAATTTCAGCCCAACCTTTAACCTGCGGAATAAAAGCTTGTTCAGCAGCTAACATATAATCCTCTCTCAAAGGCAAACTTAAGAACTCTTCTGACTCTCTAACACTTTTGATAACAGGAATATGACCTGCTACTGCCCATTCATAAGAATGATTGACTATCCATTCTGCGAACTTTACAGCTGCTTCGATCTTTTCTTCATCCATTTTCGATCCTTTCGGTACAATTAGAGTGTGAGAATCTCCCCATACGTAAGCCTTTTCAGTGGTTGAAAAATCTGGAACAGGCATGACTCCAACATTATCTAAGACATTCATATCTTCAAATGCAGCCATAGCCCATACTCCATCAAAAGTAAATCCCGCTTGATCACTAATAAATATTGCCCTAGCAGTTTCATAATCTACAAAAGTAGTCAAATCTTCTTCATAAAATTTTAATATTTCTTCATATGTTTTCTCAGCTATGTCCTTTTCGATCATGAAATTTCCTTTTTCGTCTTCAATTTGTCCTCCTTGGTTTCTGTAAATAGTCAACCATAATCTTTCACCTAGGCCATTTAAATCTTCTATGATCATTCCATATTTTCCTGTTTCTTCTTTAATTATCTTAGAAAAATTGTATAATTCTTCAAAAGTCTTCGGAAGTAGTGGTTCCCCATTTTTAGAAAGTAAGCCAGCTTCTTGTAACACATTTTTATTGTAATACATAACCAATGGGTGCGTATCTAAAGGGAGTGCATATAATTGATTATTAAAAGTAGCTGCGGCTATTATATTTTCTAGGTAGTCTTTTTTTATTTCTTCAGACACATACTTATCAATTGCTACTACCGTTCCTCTTCCAACATAATCAGGCATCTTTGAGAGATGCATAATCGCTAGATCTGGGGGATTCCCACCCACCATTGATGCTAGTAATTTGTTGTAATATTCTCCCCAATCAAGAGGTTGTTGATTCACAAAAACCTCGTTTTGTTCTTTGTTGAACTGATTAACCAGATCAGTCATTATATGACCTTCTCCACCACTAAAAAGAGTCCAAAACGTGATTTCGATGGGCTTAGAAAAACTTAGTGTTGAGAAGATCAGACCAACAAACAATAAACTTACAATAAATCTCCTTTTCATTCTTCCACACCTCCAAATATTTAATATAGATATCGATACCGTGAACGATACCAAAATAATTATATCAGAGTTAACATTCGTTGCAAAACTTTGTTATGGACAGTTAGGGTAAGTTAAGGACAATTAAAAGAGATTATTCCCATTTAGCTCAAATTTGCTTAGTTTTTGAGAATTTTTACTCCATCTTCGATTGTTGTTTCGTAAAAGGATGGTTCTATCATGGTTTTTTCATAATAACTCTTGGAAACTTGATTCTTGAAAGTTTTTACGTGGCTTTTTTCCACCAAAGCAATGGCACACCCACCAAACCCTGCTCCCGTCATTCTAGCTCCCACACAGCCTTTGATTTTTAGAGCTTCGTCAACAATTGTATCTAGTTCAAAACCTGTCACTTCATAATCATTTTTCAAGGAATTATGGGATTGGATTAAAAGTGATCCAAAACCTTCAATATCGTTGTTTTTTAATAATTTAGAAGCCTGGATAACCCTTTGATTTTCTGTTATTACGTGCCTTGCTCTTTTTAACTCTATTTCATTATCAAGATATTTTAGATCTTTCTCACTACACTGGCATAAATTATCAACCTTTGTTTCCCTTGCTTGATTTATTTTTACTAAAGCATTTTCACATTCTTTTCTTCTTTGGTTGTATTGAGAAGAAGTGAGCTCTCTTCTTTTGTTCGTATTCATAATAATTAGAGAATACCCATCTAAATAACAAGGTATATATTCATAGTTTAAGTTTTGGGTATCAAGCAGTAAAGCCTGATTTTTCTTTGCATTTGCTATCACAAATTGATCCATTATTCCAGAGTTCACACCAATAAATTTATTTTCAACCCTTTGCCCTAAGAGGGCAAGGTATGTTCTATCGATTTCTTCAGGGGTTTGATTTTGAGATAAGAGCATGAATCCAATAAGCACTTCCAAAGCTGCAGAAGATGAAAGGCCCGCTCCATTTGGAAGTTCTCCTTTAATCAGAATATTACATCCCTTCAAGGGGAATCCATCTTCTAATAAAAACTTTATAACTCCTTTGGCATAGTTCCCCCAACCATCTTCTTTCCTATAAACCACTTCCTTATTTAGATCGACTTTTACTTCGTTGGGAAAGTCCATAGATTTTAGGCAAATAAAATTATCGTCCCTCAAATTCATTAAGCCATTTATACCAAGGTTTATAGCTACCGGTAATACATATCCTCCATTGTAGTCTATATGTTCGCCTATAAGATTTATTCTTCCTGGAGAGAAGAACCTTTGTACTGGTTTTTCACTAACTCCGTAGATTTCTTGAAAAGTATTTAGTAAATCCATTTTGTCGACCTCTCTATTGTATTTTTTTGAATTTTTCTATTGCATTTCTTAACGTAATGGCAGTTTCTTCCACCGCCATGGTATTTGCCGCAGCCCAAGCACCCATCTCGCTTGATGCGTACCATTTTATTTTATCCTTGTCTCTTAAAGGAGGATAGAACTCAATATGAAAATGATAGTATTTGTTTGAATCTGCATATTCCTCTGAATTAACAGGAGTTTGATGGATATTCATCATGTAAGGGAAAGGTTTGTCAAACAATGCATCAAAGCCACCAGTTAACAGTTTTAGCGCCTCAGCCAGGTCCCATTTTTCTTTTTCGTCGAATTCTGATAAGTTGCCTTTGTGGGATTTGCTCACGATGAAAGCTCCATAGGGGTAGTCTGTAAAAAAGGGAAGATAAACGAGAAATGAATCATTCTCAAAAAGAATTCTTTTTTGAAATTCCTTTTCCTCTTTGTTCATTTCACAAATAAGGCATTCTCCATTTTCTTCATAATATTCTTTACAGTTGTCGAGTTCGACTTTTAACTTCAATGGAATCCAGGAATAGGCATATAATTGACCGTGTGGATGGAGCATCGTTACCCCTACTTCTTTTCCTCTATTTTCAAAAGGAAAGATGTATTTTATTTTTTCATCTTTTGAGAGTTCCTCAAATCTTTCAACCCATAAATTTACTAACTTAAATATATGTTCTACGGGTAATTGAGGAAGAGTAATATTGTGATCAGGAGAATACAGAATTACTTCGCATTTTCCATAATTTTTTTCGACTTTGTACAAATCAGTCCCTTGTATATTTGGTTCATCTGGATCTAGTTTTAAAGCGGGAAAATCATTGTCGTATGCATAAACGTCATAGTTTGGAGGCACTTTTTTACCCGGTCCTGGACAAAAGGGGCACCAATCCTCAGGTAAATGTGGCCTATTTTGTCTATTATCGGCAACCATTGTGTATGTTTTTAACAAAGGGTTCCAACGTAATTCTGCCATACAATTTCTCTCCTTTTTTGTTTGAGATTTACTGCCTTTAAAACCTCTAAACCTTCTTTAGCACCCCTTCGCCCCGCAACCCACCCATGATCCATATCATATTTATGTTTAAGATTTTCTCACTACAAGTTCTACATCTAAGACTTTCCTTGTTGATGAGTTGTCTCTTTGATTACTTTTTATTCTTTTATACAACATTTGAAATGCCTCATATCCCATTTCAAACTTTTTAACTTTTACCGTTGTCAACTCTGGCTCGATTAACCTTGAAAAGGCTATATCGTCGTAACCTACTACTGAAACATTTTGTGGAATCTTTAGATTATTTTCTTTCAAAGCTTTAATTGCACCATAAGCTATTAGATCGTTGTAGCAAAATATTCCGTCGAATTCCTCTTTTTTTCTGATCATTTCCATCGTTTTATCGTACCCTGCTTTAACGTGGTATCCTTCATGTATCCCTTCACATATCTTGATATCATTTTCTGAAAACGCTAACCCTTTCTCTTTTAAAGCCTTTTTATAGCCTTGTAACCTTCCATATGAAGCAGAGTTATACAGTTGATCGGTGATCATTTTTATCTTTTTACACCCTTTTTCAATGAGGTATTTGGTTGCAAGATATCCCCCTTTTTCTTCGTCACTGAATATCTCATCCACATTCCAACCGTCTATTTCTCTACCTACAAGTACTATAGGGAAGTGCTCTTTTATCAGTTCTTGAATATCTTCATAACTTTTTTGCATTGGAAAAAGGAGAATACCATCAACTCTCCTTTCTAAGAGAGTTTTTAAAAACTTTTCTTCATTTTCGTATAAACCTTCAGAGTTCATAATTATTATTTGATAATTATTCTCCCTTGCTGCTTTATCAATACCTTTGAATACTTCAGAGAAAAAAGGGTTGGAGCTATCGGGCATGATCACTCCAATTGTATGGGTTACGTTAGATTTGAGCATAGTAGCGTATATGTTTTTAACATAGCCTAGTTCTTGGGCAATTTTTTCGATCTTTTCTTTTGTTTGAGGGTTTATATCTGGTTTATCGTTTAAAGCCCTTGATACAGTGTTAACAGAGACCCCTGCTCTTTCGGCGATATCTTTTATGGTTACAAAATTACTCCGACTTATTTTTACCACCTCTTCTTATGTTAACGTTAACGGTATCCATTTAATTTTACACCAAAAACCAAAAAAATCAAAATGATTTTTTGTTGACAAAAGAAGATTTTTTGTGCTATAATATATATGTAAAATGCATATATATGAAAGGAGGTTATCTTATGCCTTTTTTAGATGGAACCGGACCAAGAGGTTTAGGCCCAATGACGGGTAGAGGTTTAGGAAGATGCAGTGGTGCGTATGGTAGAGGTTTCGGTTATGGTGCAAGAGGATTCGGAAGAGGTTTCGGCTATGGCAGAGGATTTGGTTATGGCAGAGGATTCGGTTACGGACCAAGAGCCTACGGCGGATGGGCAGGAGCGTATTATCCACCAGCTTATCCTGTGGAAAGTGACAAGGCTTTTTTAGAAGCACAAAGAGAGTATTTAAAAAACGAATTAAACTACATTGAAGGAATCCTGAAAGAAACAGACGATAGCCAAAAAAAAGACGAGTAAATTTAATATTAGGGCACAACTCATTTTTAATTTAAAACTGAGTTGTGCCTGATTTTGTGCATCATATGTACATTACAACGGTTGAAGGAGAGATCAATTTGTCATTGAAAATAGCCATTTTGAGTGGAAAAGGAGGAACTGGCAAAACTACCGTATCTACAAATTTAGCCAAAGTTCTTTCAAAAAATATGAAAGTTTTGCTTCTAGATGCAGATGTTGAAGAGCCTAATGACCATTTATTCTACAACGTCACATTCGAAGAAGAAAAAAGTGTGGATGTACTCATACCAAAAGTAAATAAAGAAACTTGTATATTGTGTGGGCTTTGCGCAAGAGAGTGTCAGTTTGGTGCTATTAACGTCTTTGAAAAAGGGGTATTCGTTTTTCAAAATTTATGTCACGGTTGTGGCGTTTGTTCTGAAATTTGTCCAGTAAGAGCTATCGATGAAGAACCTAAAAGCTTAGGAAAATTAAGATTTGGAAAGACGAACTTTTTTGATTTTGGGATGGGGCTTTTGAATATAGGAGAACCATCAGGTGTAAGGATAATTAGAGAACTGAAAAAATACATTTCGGATGATTACGATGTAACTATAATCGATGCCCCTCCTGGTACTTCATGCCCAGTTGTGGAAGTTTTACAAAAGGTTGATTTTGCCGTTTTAGTAACTGAATCATCTCCTTTTGGGTTACACGATTTAAAGCTTGCAATATCGTTAGTTAAAGAAATGGAAATCCCCTTTGGAGTAGTAATCAATCGTTACGATCCTGCATTTGCCGAGTTAACAGAGTACCTTGAGGAAGAAAAAATCCCTCTACTTATGAAAATCGATTTTGATAAGAAAATAGCTAAATGGTATTCTGAGGGGAAATTGATCGTAGATCAATCGGAAGAATTGCATAGAAGTTTTGAATTTTTGTATGAAAATATAACAGAGGTGTTTGCATGAAACAAATAGCTATAATTAGTGGAAAAGGTGGAACTGGGAAGACAACGTTGTCTGCTTCTTTGATTTACCTTTTCCAAGATCCCGTAATGAGTGATTGCGATGTCGATGCATCTAATCTTCATTTGTTATTATCCCCTGTTGAGTTAAAACAAAGCTATGAGTATTATGGTGGCAAAAAAGCAGACATAGATTATGAAAAATGCACTAATTGTGGTATTTGCAAAGATACATGCAGGTTTGAGGCAATAGATTTTCAACAGGATAAATATGTTATTAACGAATATGCGTGTGAAGGTTGTAAACTTTGTGTACTCACCTGTCCCGAAAAGGCGATAAAACTTGTAGAAAATTTAGCTGGATACTATTATGAATCAAAATCTCCAAAAGGTGTTTTGGTTCATGGCGATTTGAATCCGGGGGAAGAAACTTCAGGAGGTTTGGTAGCTGAGATAAGAAAAAAGTCTTTTTCTGTGGGTGAAAATTTAAAAAAAGATGTTATCATAATAGATGGTGCTCCTGGCATAGGATGCCCTGCCACATCGTCTGTAGCTGGTGTAAACTATGCTATTATAGTTACCGAACCTACCCTTTCAGGATTCCATGACCTTCAAAGAGCGGTTGAAACTTTGAAGAAAATGAGAGTGAAATTTGGCGTAGTAATCAATAAATTTGATTTAAACGAATCTGTGAGTTCTTCCCTGGAGGAATGGTGCTTTTCTGAAAATATAGATCTTCTAGGAAAGATACCTTTCGATGAAATGGTGAATTTAGCTACAAGAGAAGCCAAACCGATAATCTTGTACGAAGATTCTATTTCTTCAAAGTACATAAAATCTATATATCAAAAAATCTCACAAATACTTTTTAATAAATAAAAAGGGGTGTAAAAATGAAAATTGCAGTTCCATCTAAAGAAAAGACATTGGAATCCGAATTAGATGAAAGATTCGCGAGAGCAGCTTACTTTTTAGTTTACGATACAGAAAATGAAAGTTATGAGTTTTTTTCTCCTGACAATAGCCAGGAACACGGGGCAGGAACAAAAATTGTGAATGAACTTTCAGAACGGGGAATAGATGCAGTAATTTCAAAAAATGTTGGAGAAAATGCTTTGACAGCTTTAAAAGCGGCAAGTATTAAAGCTTACATAGCTTCAGATGGCAACGTCAAAGAAAATATAGAACTTTTGAAATCAGAAAAACTGCAGGAATTTTAAAAGGGCCAATTATGACAATACTATTTAAAACTACAGGAGGGAAAAAATGAAGATAGCTATTCCATTGATAGAAAATATAGGTGAAGATTCAAGAATCAGTGAACATTTTGGGCATGCTCCTTACTTCGCCTTTGTGGATTTGAAAGAAAATAAAGAATACAGCTATGAAATAGAAAAGAACCCTTTGGAAAATCATTCAACAGGAGAGATCCCTCAATACATGCATGAAAAAGGTGTAGAATTAATGGTAGTCAGAGGGATTGGAATGAAGGCGATAAATGTTTTTGAAAATCTTAATATTCAGGTTATAAGAGGGATAGATGGGACTTTAAAAGAAATAATTGAAGCAATTTCTTCTAACAATTTAAAAGATCGAGATTATACGGTGAAATCGAAATACCATGATCAAGGAGTCTAAAGAATGTCTGCTTACCAAAGAGGTAGAGGACAAGGATGGAGAGGCAAGGGTAGATTTTTAGCCAATTTTATTCTTTTAATCATTGCGGAAAACCCAACTTATGGTTATGAAATTGCCAATAACTTGGATGAACTGGGTGTGGAAACGATCGAAGGTATTGGTCAGATGGGCAGAATATACAGGATACTTTCAGACTTAGAGGGAAGTGGATATATAACTTCAAATTGGGATACTTCTAAGAGTCCACCTGTGAAGGTTTACACAATTACACCTTTGGGATTGGAGTATCTGAGAAACGCGCTTGAGGGTATTAAGATGGAATCAAAAGTTCTTGATACTTTTATTGACAAATGTGAAAAGATCCTTAACAAAAAAGAATAACTTAACTTTTAAAAATACCTTTGGGAGGCTTAAATTATGCGAAGAGAAGGAGGAGGTATGGGTAGCATAGGTTTTTGTGTTTGTGTGAAATGTGGCTACAAAAAACCTCATACACCCGGCGTCCCGTGCCAAGATGAAAGATGTCCAAATTGCGGAAGCGTTTTATTACGTGAGGGTTCATATCATTATAATCAAGCAAAAAAGGCTTTAGAAAAGAAAAGAAACAAGAATTCAAACGAAAAAAATAATCTCAATTAAAAACATAAAATATTAAAGGCGCTCTTTTCGGAGCGCCCTTTATAAATCGGTATTATTAAATTAAAAAGTTAAGTCCAAATTTCTGTTCTTTATTTCATTTTTAATCTCTTCAATAAAAAGCTCTTTTGAAACATTTTCTATGGTATCGCCTTTTCGAGTTCTTATATTTATAGTATCTGAATTCATTTCTTTTTCTCCAAAAACTATCATATACGGCACTTTCTTCATCTGTTCGCTTCTTATCTTGTATCCCACAGTAGCATCAGAATCATTTACATAAACCCTAATACCTTCTTGTTCTAGAACATGAGAAAATTTTTTGGCTTCTTCATTGAATTTTTCAGAAACTGGAAGAATCGATACTTGAACAGGAGAAAGCCAAGTTGGAAACTCACCAGCAAAGTTTTCTATTAAAATACCAAAGAATCTTTCTAAAGACCCAAATATAGCTCTATGAATCATAACCGGCCTTTTTTGTTCGTCGTTTTCATCTGCGTATACAATATCAAACCTTTCTGGCATCTGAAAATCAAGCTGAATTGTTGTACATTGCCATTTTCTTCCAAGGGAATCCGTAACGTTGAAGTCTATTTTAGGGCCATAAAAAGCCCCTTCCCCTTCGTCTATTCTATATTCCATATTGGTCTTTTCTAGTGCCTTTTTTAAAGCATCGGTAGCCCTTTCCCAACTTTCAATATCTCCCATATGATCTTCGGGCATCGTACTTAAGATGGCTTCGTATTTAAATCCAAATGTTGAAAATATTTCGTTTGTTAGTTGTATAACTTTTATTATTTCTTCCTCCATTTGTGACTGCGTGCAGAATATATGAGCGTCATCTTGAGTGAAAGCTCTGACTCTAAAAAGACCATGCAAAACTCCACTTCTTTCGTAGCGATGCACTTTACCAAATTCAAACATTCTTATTGGTAAGTCTCTGTAACTGACGAAGTTGTTTTTATATATCAGTATATGCCCTGGGCAATTCATCGGTTTAACCGCCATAGGCATATCTTCTTTCTCAGTGAAAAACATGTTCTCTTTGTAATGATCCCAATGCCCAGATTGATGCCATAATTTGATATTCATAATTTGAGGGGTTTCTACCTCTACGTATCCATATTTTTTATGAATTTGCCGGGCGTAAGACATCAATTCATTGAGAACAATCTTACCATTTGGTAGAAAAAAAGGCATACCAGGAGCCACTTCAGATTGTAACATGAATAAATTCAATTTTGGACCTAATTTTCTGTGGTCTCTTCTTTTTGCCTCTTCAATCATGTTTAAGTAATCGTCAAGTTGTTCCTTTTTAGGAAAAGCAGTGCCATATATTCTTTGGAGCATCTTGTTCTTTTCGTCTCCCCGCCAATATGCTCCAGATACGGATAAAAGCTTAAAGTATTTAACATATCCAGTAGAGGGAAGATGAGGACCCCTGCACAAATCATAGAAATCTCCTTGAAAATAAACTGAAATAGTGTCTTCTTCTAGTTCCTCAATTAATTCCAGTTTGTAAGGTTGATCTTTGAATAATTCTATAGCCTCTTTTTTACTTACTTCTTTTCTAATAATTTTTATATCTTCTTTTATAATCTTTTTCATTTCTTCTTCTATCCTTGAAAAATCTTCCTCTGAAAGGTTGTACCCTTCAATATCAAAATCATAATAAAAACCATTTTCAATCACCGGACCTATAGCAAGCTTGACTCTGTCCTTCCCAAAAACTCTTACCACCGCTTGAGCCATTATATGAGCCATCGTATGTCGATATATTTTTGGGGCTTTTTCATCATCCAAAGTTATTAACTTAATAGTTGAATCCCGCACTATAGGGGTATTCAAATCTTTTAATTCTCCATTAATTTCTGCAGCTATGGCCTTTCTGTACAGCCCTTGGGATATACTTTTGGCAATTTCTGCAGGGGTAATTCCGTCTTTAAATTCTTGAACAGAATTATCTGGAAAAGTTATTTTCACCATTAGATCACCTCGAACAATAATTTAATTCTAAATTGTCAAACTTTCAAGTTTTTCTTTAAGATCTTTTTCTAGTAGCTTATCTATTATTTCATCTAAATCTCCATCAAGTATTTCGTTTATTCTATGAGTGGTATAGTGAATTCTATGATCTGTAACCCTATTTTGCGGAAAATTGTATGTCCTTATTTTTTCACTTCTTTGTGCGGTACCTATTTGTGATTTTCTCTCTTGTATAAGTTGAGATTGTTGCTCCTCTAACTTTATCTCAAAAAGTTTTGCTCTTAGTATATTTAAAGCTTTTTCTTTATTTTGATGTTGGGATCTTTCATTTTGACAAGTCACAACGATCCCGGTCGGTAGATGGGTTATTCTAACGGCAGAATCCGTTTTGTTAACGTACTGACCACCTGCCCCACTTGCCCTATAGGTATCTATTCTGAGATCATTCTCATTTATTTGAACATCTATATCTGTTGCTTCAGGTAACACCGCGACGGTGGCAGTGGAAGTGTGTATCCTTCCAGAAGATTCTGTTTGCGGTACCCTTTGTACCCTATGCACACCGCTTTCGTATTTCAACCTTCTGTAAGCACCTTGACCCTTTATTTTTAATATGGCGGTTTTAATTCCACCAAGTTCGTTTTCGTTTAGATCAAGAACTTCATATTTCCAATTTTTTCTTTCAGCATACCGTAGATACATTCTCATTAACTCTGAAGCGAAAAGGCTTGCTTCATCCCCCCCGGTACCAGCTCTTATCTCCATAATGATATTTCTCTCATCATACTCATCTTGAGAAACTAAACCTTCTATGATTTTTTTTCTTGTTTTTTCTTGCTTTTCCTCTAAATCTTGGAGCATTGACTGATATTCTTCTTCAGAAACTTCGTTGTTTTCATACATTTCTTTTAACGCTTTTATGTCTTCTAGACTTTGTTCGTAACTCTCAAATAGCGTATTTAATTCCGAGAGTTTAGAATGCTCCTGTCCTAATTTTTTTAATTTTTCAATATCGTTAGTAACATCTGGATCACTTAGTTGTTTTTCTAGTTTTTTAATTTTTTTCTTTACTTCTTCTTTAAAATCTAATATATTCAACTTTCTCACCTTTTCTATTATATCATTTTTTTCTTTATTTGTTTTAGAACCATTTTGACCCATTACCTACTCTTTGGATCTGAAAATTACTTTATTTCAAAACCTGTTTTAGTGCGCTTCGCCCCGCTCCCCGCCCATAAGGAAGGGGGATGGCTTTACCTCGTCAGAGGGGAAGGTTAGGTTATTTTATATTTTAAAACTTCCAACTAATCCTTTTAACTCTGTGGCTAACTCACTCAACTCTTTCGCTTCTTCGTTTA
>NZ_JBSVZD010000036.1:0-19298 GCF_054051725.1 Petrotoga sp. DB-2
CTCTTTTGATCAGTCGTAACAAGCCAATCTCCAAATATTTCTTCTTTGTACGGATTAAAGTCACCAAAAAAAGAGTTCGGTAATTCACATTTCCAGATGTTTCCTTCAACCTTTTGCCAATCTTGGATCCTTTCAGATCCTTTAATAATTACCTTTTCTCCTTCAGCTGCTTGATAGGTAATTCTTCTTTTGTTGCTTAATCCTTTGTTTTTAGGTTTTACCCATTCACGATATACCCCTTCGTGAACTATAACTTTATCTCCAGCCATAGCAACAGAAGCGGCTTTATTTATCGTTAAAAAAGGATCTTGTTTAGTTCCTAAGGCTTGATCAGAACCAGTCTTTGCCACATGATATTCCATGTTTTTTAAATCCCCCTTTTTATTTGTACGACTCTTGTTTTATTTATCTCCTTTATTCTCATACAACCAACATCGAACCATACGATTTTCTGTTTGTATTTCTGGTGGCATATTATCTTTACACTTTTCCATAATAAGCCCCCCGAAGGGGGCTCAATGTGTTTATCTGTAGCCCTTATTCCCTATCTGTTGGTTCAAGGAAGGGGAGTACGTATTTGAAGTTTGGCCAGTGATGATAGGGAATCATATACGGATTTTCGGCACCAGGGTAATTAGTCCAATAATACTCATCCCATCCCACTACTCCAGGATATCCGAAAGTTGGAACTGAAGGCATTTCTTCTACAAGTATTTTTAACCCTTCCATACCTAATTTCATGTTTTGCTCACTACCCCAGTCTACCTTTTCCATTCCTTCTATAACTTTATCCATTCTCGGATCCGTCCATCTGCCAATTGCAGGGCCATTACCGATCACAGCATTATCCCCTATTGGTTTGTAGTATTTTGAGTGTATGCTTGAAAAAACACGATACAAATCGGGATGTCCACCCCATGGCTCAGATGCAGGCCATGAGGCATTTACCTCAAAGTTACCTAACTGAGCTATACTCGCATATTGTTCGCTAGGAGTAACTGAAACATCTATACCAAAGTTTCTCCATTGTTGTGCTGCAGCAAGTGCATTCCTATGCCCCGGATGTGAAGGATTTGGATGAGATTCAATATTAATTTTCCAAGGTGTACCGTCTGGTAACAACCATTTACCATTTTTATCTCTTGTAAATCCATTCCTTTCTAACAGTTGTTCCGCTACATCAGGTGCGTATTTCCACCATCCTGGACCAAACATCTCTTTCAACGTTTCTATATCGTTTGGTACCTCATATCCTCTTTCCCTTGCATATTGAGCTGCTCTTAATGTCGCCGTTGGATCGTACGGTTTGAATGGTTTCCCATTAACTTCTATATTTAGAGTAAAGTTTCTCAACCATTCTTCCATTGGTTCATAGAACCATTCTTGATATGCAGGAGTAGGAGGAAGGTGAAGTGCACCCATAGGTGCAGCACCATCAAACGCTATCCCTATGTAATCTACTATATCTATTGCGAGAGTTAATGCCCATCTTACATCTTTTATGTTGTATGGATATACATCATTATTGAACACAAGACCTGTTATACAAGGATCCGTGTTGATTACCCATGGGTATTCTATTCTGTATCCCCTTGAGTATGGATTCCTTTGAATGAGTGCTCTGAATGCTTCCATTGTTAAATCTGCTATGTCTAAGTTATGGTTAGCTTGTGCAATTACTTGGTTTGTAGCTTCTCCATAGTAATAGAAAAGTACGTATTTTGGTTTTGGCTCACCAAACAACATCCCAGTTGGTGTTCTATCCCAGTCTTCTCTTTTTTCCCAAAGTGTCCAATAACCAGCACGATCATAATCTTTTAGAACGTATGGACCACTGCTTACAGGAGGATTGAAATCAAAGGATAGGGGATCTTCTACTTTTTCAAAAATATGTTTTGGGAAAGGTCTCCATGCTCCCCATCTGTCTACAAAATTGGTGTGGAATCGTGCGTTAGGTTCTTTTAATTCAAATACTACAGTGTAATCATCTGTTTTGTATACTCTATGAATGTAAAGTATAAGCTGGTCATGATAAGACATTCCAGGAGTTTTCATAGTTAGCTCAATACCATATACGATATCATCCGCAGTAATTTCAACACCATCACTCCAATAGCACCCTTTTCTTAACTTGATTGTCATTTGTGTGAAGTCTTCGTTGTAGATTGGACCTTCTGCTGCAAGAGAATTAATAACTTCTCCCCTGGCGGGTTCCATCGTCCATAATGGTTCCAGCATCAATTGTTGAACCCCTCTGTCAGAATTTCTCCAGCTAGTGGTAAACGGGTTGAAAATACTGGGAGAACCTACTCTTCCAGTTAAAACGTTAGCAATGAGCATTTCTTCCCTTGGAACTCCAGCTACTTGTGAAAATCCTGCAACGACAAGTAACACGGAAGCAAAAATTACCAATAAACTCTTTTTCATTTCTCCACCTCCATCTAGTTTTTGAAATTTCTTCATGCCCTCACATACTCAATACCAACAATTTTTGCAAACAATTCCCACCTCCTTGTAGTATCTCCGATGTTAAAGCATTGGTGATGAGTTCCTCCGTTTTTGAGCCAGTTAGTCATCGCATTCCTTACTCCAGTATCTGGTTTGAAATGAAAATATGGCATTTCAACGTTCGGATAATCTTCACTGTCTATAACTTCTCCTTTTGAAACAACTAATCTGAAATTTCCTTCGCTTAAAGGGGCTAAGGAAGTTATGGTTCCTTCACCTGGTTGTACGTTGAATACAACCGTTGGTGGATTGTTTAAATCTCCTATACCTAAAAATCTGTCTATGAGTTTTATTGGTTTGTCTTTTCTTGCTACTTTCCAATTACCTTCTCCCATATGGCTCATAAAAACGGAGTCTCTTTCAAAATCCATAGCATACATTTCTGTGAAATGTCCGTTATTGCCTAGGATATGTCCTATTTTTACAACCGTAGCTGCAAGGGCATCCCCTTCTGCTCCATATCCGTACCCTTTTGCCATCAAATTAGAGGCAGCCATTAACGGTAACTGTTCGAACCTTCCATCATTCTTTACAGAATCGAAGTAGATACTGTATCCATCGTAGCTGTTATCTTTGAGGAACTTTTCAATGGCAACCTGAAATTTTGCAGCAAAGTTGTGTTGGTCTTCTTTTAGTTTGGGGTCAATTTCAAAGTTCTTTGCGTTTTCTGCTTTAACATCTTCGATCTCTTTCTTTGTTACTTTTTCGAAGTAAGAATATATCTTTCCCATACTTTCATCTACTATTTCAACTCCGAGTTTTTTTAACAATGCCGATGAATCAAAGGTAATATCCCCCATCCCAGGCATTCTTCCAACAACTGCGATTCTTAAATTTTTACAAGCTTTTGCTGCTTGAGCTGCAAGACTCCAATCCCTCACAAAGTTTTTGAATTCTTCTTCTTTCCAATTTCCTGTAACCACTGGACAATTGACACCTAATCTAACTATTGCATTCATATTATCTTGTGCCCCATGTATTCCTTGGTTGTAAGTTAAAAGTTCCATATCCCAGTCTTTTGTCACGCTAGGTAAAGGTTGGATATTTGCGAGTATTATCGGTAGATTATTCTTTTTTAATGCGGGAACAATTCTTTGACCTGGACTGTAAGTCAGCATCATAATCATAATTCCATCTATTTCTTTGTCGTTGTTATACGTTTGGACTATTTCTTCGATGTCTTTTCTATTTCTAGCAGGCTTAATAAATTTAAATTCTGCTATATCTTCTAATTCTTTGATGACGCCTTTAACGTAGTTTGATTGAGTTTCAACTATGTTAGGATAAGTTTTGTCATACAGTTCTTGCATAATTCCTAATACTCCAATTGTGGGTTTTTTCTTATCTATCATCTTGCACCTCCAAAGATTATTTTGTTTAGTAAGTTATAATTTGGCAATTTTATGCATTATTTCTTTAGTATTGTTATATAGTTCTAAAAACAATTTGTAATACTCTTCGTATTTATCGAAATTGTCTTTATTTGTGTTTACGGTTGTTTCTATCTTTATCCAATTTTTAATTTCCTCAGGTTTTTTGAATATTCCCGTGCCAAGTCCAACGAGGAACGCATCTCCCAATGGTGCTTCAATGTTGTCGGATAATTTGATCATGTTGTATCCCGTAACATCTGCAAAGATCTTAGTCCAAAGGTCAGAATTGGCTACTCCTCCTACTATCCAGCAGTCTGGATTTAGTTTTATACCTGATTCTTTTGCGGTTTGCATGTTATGTCTTAGTGAGAAAGCAGCGGATTCCATGAGAGCCCTATAAATATGTGGTTTTTTGTGATATAAAGTGATTCCAAAAATAACCCCTCTTGCATCAGGGTCCCATATAGGGGATCGTTCTCCCATGAAATATGGTAAGGCTAATAAACCCTCACTCCCCAAAGGTACTTTTTTTGTCTTCATTTCTAAAAGTTCATAAGGAGAATAGCCAGATTGTTCACCAAAAGTTTTTTCCATTTGACCAAATTCATCTATAAACCAATTTACTAACGCACCTGTTGTGGCACTTCCGCCAAATGTGTAGAGTAAATGATCTTCATCGACAACGTAAGGGTAATTTACTAATTGGGGAGTGGTGGGTTTTTTATCGTACAACAGAGTTCCCCAACATGTGGAAGTCCCTGCCATAAAGACATGTTCTCCTTCGTTCAATACCCCAGCGCTTAATTGTGCCATTGGCGCATCTATTCCCCCAGAGATTATAGGAGTGCCTTCTTTTAAACCAGTAAGTTTTGCCATATCCTTCTTTAAATAACCTGCAATATCTTTTGATCTTAGTATTTTTTCTGGTAGTTTATCAATGGAGATTCCTAGAATCTTTCCCATTTCTTCGGACCAATTTTTTGTCCTGATATCAAAAACCCCACCTAAATTTCCAGCTGAACTGTAATCAGTTGAAAGTTCTCCAGTAAGCTTATATATAACGTAATCTTTAGGGCTGATAAATTTATAAGTATTTTTCCAAACATCAGGTAAGTTATTTTTTATCCACATTATCTTGGTGAAACCAAAATAAGAATCAACATAATTTCCTGTTATTTCAAACAGTTTATCTTGTGATACATTCTCTTTAACCCACTGGGTTTCTTTTGATGCCCTTCGATCCATCCATATAAGGCAGGGATACAGAGGGTTCATGTCTTTATCTACAGGTACACCAGCGCCACCGTATAAGCCACTTAAAGATATTCCCGCTATCTCAGAAGGGTTTATATTAGCCATTTCTACGCTTTCTTTCAAGGTTTGAATGAAGGCATCTACCCATACATCAGCATTTTGTTCTGCCCATGAAGCCTTTGGTGTGTTCACTTTATAGGTCTTGCTTGCTTTTGAGATTAGATTTCCTTTTTCATCTAAAATGACAGTTTTTGTCCCAGTAGTTCCTATATCCGTACCTATTAAGTACATACGTTGCCCTCCTTAAACTCTTTATTTGTCATTTTTGACCGTAGTTACTATGATGAAATTCATATAGTCGTTTTGCTTCTTTTTCATCCAAAGGTTCTGGATTTCCAATAGTCCTAGCAAGATAGGCTGTTTGTGCCACCTCTTCCAAGAAAATTGCTTTTCTTATAGTCTCATTGATATCTTTTCCCATGACTATTACCCCATGTTTACTTAAAAGAACTGCTTTTGCTTGATTAACAACTTCAATCACAGCTTTACCAATTGCCTCAGAGCCTACAGGTGCATAGTTTGAAACAGGTACTTGCACCCCAAAAACATCCGCATGTGCAGTGCTGTAAACAGGTATTGGCTGTGATAGCAATGCAAAAGCAGAAGCGTAAGGTGAATGTGTATGAATGATACTCCCCACATCAGGTAAGTTTTTATAAAGGTAAAGGTGGGTAGCAGAATCAACAGATGGTTTTAGTTTGCCTTCTACTGTGTTTCCTTCCATGTCCAGAACTACCATATCTTCGACTTTCAATTGATCATATGGTATTCCAGAGGGTTTGATTATTACGTGATTGTTTACTTTTACACTGACATTTCCACTGGTGTAGGCGACTAATCTGTATTTTTCAAGATTCATGTGGGCTTTGTATAGTTCTTTTTTCAAATCTTCGTACATTCTCCACTCTCCTCTTTGTTATAAAAATTTATGTTTCAAAACTGCTACAAATAAGATTTTTAGAGTTAACTTGTATGATAAAAGTATTACAACATGTATATTTTAATCTTGATAAATTTTAAATTTGTACATACTAATTATATACCTATATTTCTTGAAAGCAAAATGTAATTATTAGCAATTACAGGTGATCTCGTCTGTTTAGAGGCAATTAAATTGGATTAACAACTTAAATCTCAATTTTTGAAAAAAATGTAAAAAAATAAAACCCCGGTTAGAAAAAATTCTAACCAGGGTTTGAAGTTGATTGTATGGTTCAAAATTGTTCATGCATTTTCTAAAAGATTAACTTTTTACATTTATCTCTTGTACAATCTCATTATACTTTCTATTGTTAGATTTTCTATGACAAGTCTGTGATTTATGGGAATAATAAAAGATGTCAAAGGGAAAAGATCATAAATTAAAGTCGATATTCTTTAACTAACGAATTTATAGATTCTGAAAGGTCTAAAAGTTTTTGTGATTCTTCTGTGAGATTTTTTGCAATATTGCATCTTTCAAGAAACAATACTAAATTAGAAAAGTCTCTAAAGTAGAAAAAATTTGTCTGCCGTCTTCCTACACCACTGTACGTACCGTTCGGTATACGACGGTTCAACAGAATTGATGTCTATATCCTTTCACATCGTTTCTTCCTCTTTCAGACGTAGAAGTTTATACTAAGCGCTTCTACATTATTTTCAGGCTCTCCTTTATCTTCATGTAAGAAACCTTCTAGTCGAAGTTGTATGCTTTTTCCGTATCCCTTTGCATCTTTCAAGATCCGAAACCTCCTTTTGTTCAGTCCTTCCTTATCTTTCAATGAGTACTATGATCTCTGTCTGTCTTCTCAAGATTCAGCCATACATTACTGTATGGGTTACCTTAACAGCATATTCTTGAGATTCCCCCAGGTAAGTGCAATAACTTTCATACCATTATCCGCCAGATATACTCCGTGAAGTTCTGCGTAGCTGTTGGACTTTGTATAGCAAACTCGTCCACTCCTCTCCACTTAGCCTTGTATCTGGTTCTTGTTCATCGGACCGGGACTTTGCTTTGGGCTTCCTTCAGATTCTACCTCACGATGGACACTCTTGCCTTCGACTAGTGGTTCCCGCTAACCTGGTCCAAAAAGACTTTCACTGCTTAACTATTGCGCATACTGGGCGCACTTAAATAAAGGGGGAGCATCTGCCCCCTAAAATAAACTATTTTTTGCTGTAGTGCTTCCTCATTTCTTCATTACCTGGCAAAGCAAGTATTTCATCAATAACTTTTACTACCTGGTCGTAAGATTTTGTACGTGGATCTCTGATCAAGAATTCTTCGAGTACTTTTTTATCTCCAGTTAGGAATGCTTCTAATGCCCATTCCATTCTCAAAATTCTTGGGTATAAGTACATCTTTTTAATTCTTTCTGGAAGTGGCGGATCTATTTTGTAACGATGGATTCCATCTTTGTCTGCATACACAGGAATTTCGACAGCTACATCGTCTGGAATGCCAGGTATAGTACCGTTATTCGGTAAATTGAGGACAAGATCTACTTTTTCATCGTTTGATAAAGCATTTGCTAACAATATATGTTGTTCACCACTTTTCTTTTGGGGATCTAACAAGTTGTATATTTCTTTTGTGACTACCTCTTTTACATCGTTTTTGGTTTGAGAGATAATCTCATTGAATGAATCTTTTGAAAGTATTTTAGCATTTTTATTCTCTTGGAAATATTTGGCAGCTTTTTGCATTGCTAATGCAATCTCTGTTTGCCCGTCTTGATACCATTTCCATCCTAATTCTGAATCCATACCTCCCCATGGTTCTCCGAACCACTTTTTCTTTGTTTCAAGGTTGTAATGGTATTTCCAGCTTCCGTTCCTGACTGTGTCTCCAATAGGCATTTTCCCATAGAATTCATACATATCTTTTGCAACGGGAGAAAGTTGATCGTCGAATGGATTGGTGGGTTTAACATTTTTAACCTCTTTTTCTAATAGTTCATCAATGAGTGGATAGGCATCTTTTCCTTCGTACATGAATTTTGTTAACCATATTCCATGGTTTACACCTGCTACTTGCCATTCGACTTTTTCCGCATCTAAACCTAATTTTTCAATTATATGGTCTACTCCATGATGTCCATGGCATATTCCAACCATGTTTATTGGGACCGTTCTTGTTATTAAACTTGTTAATTCAAAAACAGGGTTTGCCGCTTGCAAAAGCCATGCCTTAGGAGATATCCTTTCAATAGCTTTTGCTACATCGTGCATGAACTTTAATTGATTGAAATTACTTATTGTGTAATAATCTGAAACCATGTTGAATTCTTGTGAGTCTATTCCTCTGTAATATCCGTATTTTTCTGAAATTTTTCTTACCTGTTCAAAGTAACTGTGCCCTCCAACAAGGGCTGTATTTACAACAAAACTTGAGTCTTTTATTGCATCTTCGACGTTTGTTGTAGTTTCAAACCTCAAATCTGCTCCGAACTCTTCTGCAAATTTTTTAGCAAGCATGTGTACTGCGTTCAATCTGTCTTTGTCTATATCCATTAAGGATACCAAACTTCCTGATAAATCCTTTGTTTTACAAAGATCGCCAACCAATCTTAAAGAAAATGTTGCACTTCCTGCTCCAATGATTCCTAACTTGATAGCTGCCATTAAATATCTTTCCTCCTTGTTAAGCTTTATTATAGTGTCTTTAAAAACTTCAAAGCATTTAATACATCATAGTTTCAAAAAAATTTCCAAAATGCCTCCCTTCTTCTGGTGTATTTTTATTCAGTGTTTCAACCTCTTTTTTATTAACTCTCTGCAAAATAAAATATTTTGTTGTATTATCTGAATCTTATAAAATTGGCTTTCATTTTCAAGGTTTTAAAATTTCTGAAATGTCTATAATATAATTGACAATGTCTTTGGAAAATCTAGAATTTAATGCATAGACTCTTCGACCTGCTATCTTCACAACTTCTATACTCTCCATCTGGATATTTTCTTTTTCTCCCTAAGGCAGTAAGACTTTAACTACATCAAAAGCATATCTTATGACAAATTGAATGTCATCTATTAGTTTATGACCAATCGTATCACCACTACCTTCCGGAATCGTCGAGGCTAAGGGTAAATCCATAGTTAAAACTCTACCAGGAGTATCTTTTGAAGTAAAAAGATCAATTGTTATCTTTGCTATACCTGGGCTTATCAACATTCCATCTATTCCTATATTTATTAGCTTTTCCAAAGTTTTAACAGGATTTTGTAGTCCCGAAACATTGCCCATCACGAGCCTGTAATCTATGGGAATAATAACAAATGTCAAAGGGAAAAGATCATAAATTAAAGTCGATATTCTTTAACTAACGAATTTATAGATTCTGAAAGGTCTAAAAGTTTTTGTGATTCTTCTGTGAGATTTTCCATAGCCTTTGCAACTTCTCCCAAATTTTCTTTGAAGGTTAAAATGCCTTTAGAAGTCTCTTCAAATTGCTCAGAGATTTCGGTTGTATTGTTGCTAACTTCAATCACCAATTTGTTTTCACTTTCAATGAAATCTTTTAAGGCTACAATAGTATTTACAGTCTTGTCGATATTTTCTTGTATCTTTTTTATTCTTAAACTTAATTCTTCAATTTTATCTGCGTTATCTTCAACCTTTTTTCCTGTGTTTGAAGTTGATTCAGCTACTGAGCTAACAGTTTTTTCCATTTTTAAGACAGCGTTTTGTACATCTGAAGCCATTTTTTCAGAGCTTTCAGCGAGTTTTCTTACTTCCTCCGCAACTACCGCAAATCCCTTTCCAGCTTCTCCCGCTCTAGCTGCTTCTATTGCTGCATTTAAAGATAAAAGATTGGTTTGTTCTGCTATCGATCTGATGTTTTCAGCGAAAGAACTAACTTCTTTTGTTACATTCAAAAGCTTTTGCATATCATTAATATTATTTTCCACATCGTTAGTAATATTTTTGTTTTCTTCGGCAATCTGGAGAATATTTTTTATGTCTTCGTTTATTTCTAATTTAAATTTCTCTGCTTCTGTTACAGAATTTTCTGCTTGATACCCTAGTTTCTCAGAGTTATCTTTAACTTCATTCAAGGAAGAAGTAATGTTTCTTAATTTATTTACTGATTCAATTAAACTGTCGCTATAGGTATTTACTTCCCCTGAAATTTCTTCACTAACTGCTGAATATTCTTCAACTACAGAAGAAGTATTTTCAGCATTTTGTTTTAGAATATTGGAAGAAGATTTAAGCTGGTTTAGCATACTTTTTAGAGAATTAGCTACATTAATAAAAGCGTTATGAACTTGAGCAATTTCGTCTTTCTTTTTTGAAGAAGATGGAATTTGTGCCAAATCTTTATTCAAAATACTGTTAGCCAATTTGTTGGTGATCTTTAGAGTCCCAGATATTGAATGATTAAGAAGATACGTGATGAAAATAATTATACCTATTACAATGAGAGTAGTAATTAAAGTCGTATTGAAAACAGAGTTTACATTTTTAAGAACTTTTTGAGCGTTAGTAGAAATTATTTGTGCGTTTGAATTAGCTGATTTTTGAATTTCAGTCATTTCGCTTTCAACTAAATTAGAAAAAGTTTCTATCAAAGGAATAAGTTCGATACTAAATAACTTGCTTAATTCCCCATTCATCTTTTGGATTTCATTTTGACTTTTTGATAATTGATTTGTCAATGAAGTGTATTCCTTTCTTAGATTATCTCTTTCTGCCCTAAGTTGCGCATAGTTATTAACGTTTTTTTGGTATGCATCAACAGTTTTGTCAATAACAACAGCCTCAACAGGATTCATAACAAAATAACCACCATCAAATACGAAGTTTAAAATTTTCTGTATCTCCTCAACAGCGTTATTTAGGGAAACTGTAAGCTCTTGGGATATTGTATTTTGTATGAGGATCTCTCTTGCTGTTAATTTTAATAAGTTGATGTTTTCTTCAACTTGTGAAAAATGAGGTAATAGATCCTTATTCCAAAATTTTTCCAAACCCCAGATACCTATACCATCTAAATTTAAAGAGCTTTGAGTTTCTTGTTTGATTTTTTCATTACCTTCGAAGTCGTCCCAATTGGTAATTTTTTCCTGAAGGGATTTTATCTTATTAACTTCATCCTCTAATTTGCTTTCATTGTAAATTAGCAAGTCATTCATTTGATTTTCAATTTGCTGGATATTTGCTTCATTGCTAGAAAGTTTCTTACTAAGATCGCTAATTTCTTGGTTTTTTTGAATTAGGATTGTAATTTTAGAAGAAGCTTGTTGATTCAAGTCTTCAATATTTTGGAATAAAGAAGAACTTTTTACTAAAAAATCTTGAGAAAAGTCTTCTTCCTGGAGAAGAAGTTTTTTCCCTTCATTTAGAAAAGAGTTAAAGTCTTCTTGAGCGCTTTTAATTTGATTTATGTCAGATAAATATCCTGATGATATGAGTGCTATATTTGCCTGGGTTGTATTATAAAAACCTTGAAAAAAATCTTGGAAAGATTCCAGATTGGAGATCATATTCTCAGCCGAAATAACAGTTTCATTACCTTGTTTTTCTAAGTTGGAAATGGTAATTTTTACAACACCTAATATTAAGATTAAAGCAGCAATAACGATAATGTAGCCAGATATTATTCTTGTACTAATTTTCATTTCTTTCAGCTCCCATTATGCGTATACTTTTTCTTTTTGAGTAGCCAACTTCATAACTTTTTCTTGTGAAGCTTCTTTGGCGTTAAGGACCCCCGTAAGATGTCCATAAGCCATAACAGCTATTCTATCGCTTATTTGTAAAACCTCCGGTAATTCCGAAGATATCATGATAATAGCCATTCCTTGTAGTGCTAGTTCAGATATCAATTCATATATTTCCGCTTTAGCTCCTACATCTATCCCTCGAGTTGGTTCATCTAGTATTAAGATTTTGGGTCTTAAAGCTATCCATTTTGCTACTACAACTTTCTGTTGATTTCCCCCCGATAAGTATTTTACTTTTCTTGTAGGAGAAGGAGTTTTTATGTTAAAGGAATCTATTGCCCATTTACTCAAATCTTTTTCCGCTTTTTCATTCACGAATATTCGAAATCTCTTTAATTTATCTAAACTAGGAAGAGATATGTTATCTTTGACAGAATGAATCAAAATCAGTCCTTTTCTTTTCCTATCTTCTGGTACCATACCTATACCCAACTTAATAGCATCAAGTGGATTATTTATTGTCACTTCTTTGTTATCAACATAAATTTTTCCTGATTTCTTTTTTCTTAAACCGATTATAGTTTCCATGATTTCTGATCTCCCTGCACCTATCAAGCCGGAAAAGCCTAAAACTTCTCCCTCATTAACCTCAAATGAAACATTTTTGAATCCTTCGCCACTAAGATTTTCAACTTTCATGATCGTTTTACCAATTTTGTGTTCTTTTTTTATATAAAAATTTTCTATTTTTCTTCCAACCATCATTTCAACGATTTTATCTCGATTAAGATCAGATATATTATTTGTTTCAACTAATCTTCCATCCCTTAAAACAGAAACTTTATCAGCTATTTGGAATATCTCTTCTAACCTATGGGAGACAAATATAATTGACACACCTTTTTGTTTTAAATTTCTTATAACTTCAAACAATTTCGCAACCTCATTCTGCGTGAGGGAAGAGGTAGGTTCATCCATTATAATAACTTTAGATTCTTTGTAAGTAGCCCTTGCAATCTCAATCATTTGTTGAACACCAATCGTGAATTTTTTTAATTTGTCATTAGGATTTATGTTCAGATCAAACTCCTTTAAGAACTCCTTTGCAGATTTGTATAGTTTACCATAGTTAAGAAAAGGTCCTCTTTTTGGTTCAGAGCCTAAAAAAAGATTTTCTGAGACGGATAAATTATCCATGACTGACAATTCTTGAAAGATAGTAACAATTCCTTCTTCAATAGCTTCTGAAGGATGTTTCCAATATCTTTCTTTGCCCTTAAAAATTATTTTGCCTGCATTTTGTTTATAAACGCCTGCTATGATTTTCATCAATGTGGACTTTCCCGCACCGTTTTCTCCCACGATGGCATGAACTTCTCCAGGATAAAAGTCAATACTTACTTGATCTAAAGCTTTTACACCAGGGAATTCTTTAGAAATATCAACTACTTTTAAGACAGGGTTCATCCTTCTTTCCCCCCTCTAAGTTGATCGAAGGCTACGGCGATAATGATTACTGCACCGATGGCAACTTGTTGCCAGAAAGAAGACACCCCTAAAAGGATCAACCCGTTTCTCAGTACACCCATGATGATAGCACCAATCACGGTTCCTAAGATGGTTCCTTCTCCACCTTGTAGACTTGTACCTCCTATAACAGTTGCGGCAATAACATCTAATTCATAACTTTGACCGGCATTTGCTTGAGCTACTCCCAACCATGCTGTCATTAAAAATCCAGCAAATGCTGCCAACAATCCATTAATTACATAAACCATTATCAATATTCTATCAGTTTTAATTCCAACCAATTTTGCTGCTTCTATATTACCACCAGTTGCGTATATTCTTCTACCAACGATAGTGTATCGTAGAAATATATAAGCGATAATGGCAACTCCAGCGAAGTATAATACAGGAACAGGAACAGGTCCAACCATACCTTGACCTTGAGAAGTAAATGACTTTGGAAAGGGTGATATTGGCCAGCCTTCGCTTAATACATATGCTAAACCCCTTGCTATACTTAGCATACCAAGAGTACTTATAAACGGTGGAATTTTAACTTTGGTGATGAGAAGTCCGTTTGTTAATCCAGCAGCCATTCCAACTAATAAGCCTACCAAAATACTCAGGACAGGATTTAAACCTAAATCATGCATGAGTAACCCCATCACAACTCCAGATAAACCTAAAATAGAGCCAACAGAAAGATCTATTCCACCAGTGATAATTACCATTGTCATACCACAAGCCATAACCCCAATAAATGTCACATTTAAAATGATACTGAAAAGGTTATCAACCGATAAAAACCCTGGTGCAGTTATTCCCAAGAAAAGCATCATAGCGATTAATACCAAGAATATAGTAAATTCTCTTATTGCAAAAATTTTTTTCAAAGTCTCCAATTCTCTTTTCCTCCCTTTTGTAAATGCATTGGTATTTCTAAACTTTCAATCAATTAAAAGCGATGGGAAGAAGGAATTCCCATCGCTTAAAAAAGTATATTTTATCTTTTAGTGTAAACTTCTTTAGCAAATTCATAGAATTCGTCGACATTTTCTGAAGTTACAATGTCAACTCCAGTATCTATAACGTAATCAACTGAACCGTCTTCGTTTATAACTTTTGGTAATAATTTCAGTGTTTTATCTACACCCAATTTTGACATATTGTATAAAACGGTTAGAGATAAATACCCCATATCATATGGACTTTGCCCAACAAGTCCTTTCCAGGCACCTACTTTTACGAGTTCTAATTCTGGTGGTAAAGTGTCAAAACCAATTGTTAAGAGTGATTCTGCCTTTTCCATTCCTCCTAATGCTTTAACAACCGTATCCACAGGAGCAAACAGGGGAAATCCTACGCAGAGGAACCAACCATCTAAATTGGGGTAACGTTTACCTACATCTGTTAAAATCTGAATGGCTACAGCAGTATCGTCGTTACAAGGAAAAGGATCGGCAACATAGACTATTTCTTTTCCTGTTTTTTGGGAGTATTCTTCCATGGCATCCTTGAATCCAGCAATCCTTTCATTCAAGTTAAGTGCTGCCAGCCCACCTGTTAAAATAGCAAAATTCAAGGTAGTTTTATCAGGTTTGTATTGGTCGATTAGTTGTCCCATAAGTACACCGGCAGCATATCCTGCATTGTAATTGTCAGTTCCTAAATATACATATCTACCGCTATCTGGTGAATCAGAATCAAAAGTTACTACTGGAATATCTCTGTTCAAAGCTTGTTGAATGACAAATTTAATAGCTTCTGGATCATTGGGAGATATCCCAATCCCGTCTACACCACGAATAATATAGGTTTGTATCTTTTGGGCTTGTTCTGCTGCATCAGCTTCTATAGGAGCATCAAATATTGCTTCAACACCTAAGGCTTCTGCTGCATCTTTCATACCGTTTTCTACTGCGAACCAATAGGGGTTGTTCATAGACTTTGGTGAAAGTAAAAAGGTTTCAGAGAATGCAAATAAACTCACTAACAATACCAAAACTACCAAAAAACGTTTCATAAAAACACCTCCTGTAAATTTTGTTGTTACAAAGTGACTCTAGGTACCTATCAAACAAAAAATGCCTCAGTATATATTTTTCAATATACTAAGGCATTCATGACCTGTTATTAAATTTTTTACTGAATATTGTCATCCCACCCTTGAGGATGACTTCCTAAAAACATTTAATCATATTTTCATTTTTATGTCAACATCGATTAGGGGTGATTAGATCTAATTAGAGTTGTTCTAAGTCATTTATTCTTGATTAAGTTAAAAAATCTTAGATTTTCTTAATTTATATAATTTGGTAAAATTAATTAATAAAGATTTTTTGATTTTAGAGGGAATTGTTATGTCAAATTTGTTTGAAATTCAGAATTTTCATGTAAAAGATCAAGACACTGAACTTTTGAAAAATTTCTCCTTAGAACTACAAAAGGGAGAAGTTATAACCATTGTTGGACAAGAAGGTTCAGGTAAGAATGCCATTATCAATGGATTAATTGGTAAATTACCTGCAGAAGGAAAATTGTTTCATATGGGGCAAATTGTTCCTTTCAATCTGTATGATCTAAAGAAAAATAAGATTGAAATTATTAATCAAAAACCTAGGTTATTAGAGAATCTCTCTGTTTCAGAGAATTTGTTTTTAGATACTTCTTATAAGAAAAAACTATCGATTTTTTATTTTAAAAGAAAAACCCGGAAAGTAGTGGAGGAAATTTTAAAAAAGTATAATTTGAACTTATCACCATATATGAAAGTAGGAGATCTCACGTTAGAAGAAAAGAAAAATTTGGCGTTTGTAAGGGCTTTTTCTGTAAATCCAGATGTTGTGATTTTATACGAACCAGCTGAGAATATTTCTTTAAGTTCTTTGATGAATCTCCACAATATGGTAAGAACACACAAAAAAGAAGGGAAAAGTGTAATCTACATTACTAAACAATGGGAAGATGCCTTGAGAATCGCTGATAAGATCGCAATATTGAATGAAGGTGAGATCACCGAAATTTTGGACTCCCAAGAGGTAAAAAATAATCCTAAAAAATTGATAAATAAGATTATGGGAATTAACTCTGATGACAATAATGTAAATTCTGAAGAGAGACAACTAATTGAATCAGTCTTTGAAGCTGCAGAATACTTAACATCAGAATATGAGCTAGATGATCTTATGAATCTACTTGCAAAAAATGCTGCAAAGGCTATGAAGGCAGATGCGTGTGGAATATCTCTGATGGATGATGACACAAACACAATAATAGATAAAGCTTTTTACAAACGAAATAAGAACGTAGAAGTTGAACCGAATGAATCAGAAATCTTAAATTTGATTGGAGATGAAAAAGTTTATTATTTTTCGAAAAGAGATAAAGGTTTCGAAAAATTCTTTAAAATCAACAAAGATATCTGTAGTTTCATATGTGTTCCTTTGTACATAAGATCAAGGTTGAGTGGTATAATCCATATTTATTACAAAGAAGTATACATATATTCTGAAGAAGAGATAAAGTATTTAGAAACTATAGCTCATCAAGCTGCTTTAGCAATTCATGACACAAGGTTGGTTGGAAGTTCTGTATTGTTACAAGAGAGTCATCATCGAATAAAGAATAATCTCCAGTCCATAATTAGTTTGATGTCTTTGTATAAAATGTCCAATAAAAAAGATTCGAGGAAAGATGTAGTAGAGATGCTTGATGATTTGATGTTGAAGATAAAAAGTATTGCCGCAGTGCATGATTTGTTGTCAAAAGATAAATTAGGTAGAAGTATTATCAATCTCAAAGAGATGATAATTAAGATAGTCAAATTTATGAGCAGTACAAGAGAAGAGATTAGATTTAATTTTGAATTGGACGATATTTTCGTTTCATATAGCAAGGCCTCTGCGATAGCTTTGGTGGTGAACGAGCTGGTTACTAACAGTCTAAAGTATGCTTTTGTTGGTAAAGAAAATGGTGAGATAACTATTATTTCAAAATTCGAGAACGAAACAATAAAGCTGGAGATTTCGGATAACGGAGTAGGATTCCCGCAAAATTTCGATATTCAAAATACTCAGGGGCTTGGTTTATCAATCGTATATTCTATAATTACTAAACAGCTAAATGGGGAGATATATGTAGAAAGTGCCAATGGTGCCAAAGTACGAATTGAAATCCCAGTAAAACAAATTGGTACGAATAGTTCAGTTGAAGAAATAGAGAAAATTTGAAGATGTTGGGGGTCAAACCATGAAGGACTTGAAGGTACTGATTGCTGAGGATGAATACCTAATTTTAATGGGGTTAAAAAGTAACTTAGAAAATTTAGGATGTAAAGTAGTAGGAGAAGCTACAAACGGTAAAGAGTTGATCAAATTAGCTTTAGAAAAAAAGCCTGAATTGATAATAGCTGATATTAATCTACCTGTTATGGATGGTTTGGAGGCATTAAGAAGGATAAGCCAGAAGGTTTTTATTCCCACATTGATTGTAAGCGGTTACGATGATGAAGAATTGATTGATAAAGCAAAAAATCTGGGAGTCTTAGGGTACTTAATAAAGCCAATAGATGAATCTGATTTGAAAGCCGCGATTGAAATAGCTCTTTCTAGATTTGAGGATATTAAAAATTTAAAAAATGAATTAGAAGTAACCAAAGAAACTTTGGAAGCAAGGAAATTAATAGAAAAAGCCAAAGGTATCATAATGGAAAGATTACAATTAAACGAAGAAGAATCTATGAAATTTTTGCAAAAAAAGAGTAGAAATTCCAACCAAAAGTTAGTTGATGTTGCGAAAGAAATTATAGAAGCTGACAAGGCTTTTAGAATTGATTAAATTGTATATAGCAGTCTATTCTCAATCTTTTATTTCTTCTACTTTGTATTCCATAATGTTATTTAAAATGTTTTTGTCGTCTCTCCATTTGTCACGAACCTTTACGTAAAGATCGAGGTAAACTTTTCTTTCAAAAAGTTCTTCGATGTCTTGTCTTGCCAATTGGCCGATCTTTTTAATCATACTTCCGTTTTTACCTATTATAATAGGTTTCTGACTTTTCTTTTCAACATAAATTTCTGCTCTTACGTACAAAATGCCATTCTCTCTTTCTTTCAATTCCTCTACAACTACACCGCTTGAATGAGGGATCTCTTCCTTTGTTAAATGAAAGATTTTTTCCCGAATTAACTCAGAAATGATGAACCTTGACGGTTTATCGGTGATCATATCTTCTGGGTAGTACTGTGGACCTTCAGGTAATAAATCTATAATACTTTTTTTTAATTCAGAAAGATTTTTACCTGTTAAGGCCGAAATTTCAATGGTTTTAACTATATTTGAACACAAACTTTGTATTTTTTCAGTCATCAGGTTAATTTTCTCTTTATCTTTTACTAGGTCAACTTTGTTCACAAGAAGAAGGGTAGGGATTTTTGATTTATCGACTATTTCAGCAACTCTTAAATCTGAATTTCTTAAACCATCCTTTGCATCGATTATAAAAAGTATTAAGTCAACGCCTTTCAATGCGTTTATTGCGATATTGACCATGTATTCCCCGATTTTTCTTATGGGTTTGTGAATACCCGGTGTGTCGACAAAGACTATTTGATAATGATCTTCCGTTAATATGCAGTTTACTCTATTTCTTGTGGTTTGTGGCTTGTCAGAAACGATAACCACTTTTTGGCCCATCAAAGCGTTTATCAATGTTGATTTTCCTACGTTAGGCTTTCCAGCCAAGGCAACGAAACCACTTTTAAAACCGTTATTTTCCATCTTTTCCTCCAAAAACAATATTTGATAAAATTACACTCATTATTTATATTCTAGTTTAGTATTAAGTAAAAGTCAAGTTATAAAAGGGCTCCTTGTCAAATATGGTTGATAGAATAGACTGAAGAGATGATGAAAAAGGTATTACAGAGATTTTTTGTTGAG
>NZ_JBSVZD010000037.1:0-18250 GCF_054051725.1 Petrotoga sp. DB-2
TTACATGATACCAGATTATTTAATCATTTGTTCATATTTCATTTTTTCTACCCACACTTTTTGGAAGAGAACCAAAATTTTGTTACAGTTGATTTTATAAAAATTAAATGAATTTAAGATAAAAAAATATAAAGGAATATTAAGTTTATTTTAACAACAAATTTGTTTTTTAATATTCATTATTTATTACTTTCTTGAGAAAGTTCGAAATCTACCCCCATAATAAATCAAAAGCGGACAAGTGTCCGCCTTTTGGTTGTATTAATCATGTCATTTTTTCTTTTGAAAAGAAGCAAAAGCCTCTTTCCAGACGTCATGTTCTTTAGGCTCAAAAATTTGAAAGTCGAAAGATCTTTTTATTAAGTCCCTTGCTTCTTCAAAGTTTTTAACAAATTGTAAAGCGTATAACTGGGAAACTAAGTTTCCTACTGCGGTCCCTTCGATGGGACCAGTTAAAACAGTGAGTCCTGTTGCATCCGCGATAAATTGACAAAGTAATTTATTCCTGGTACCTCCACCTACCGCATGAACCCTTTTAAAATCAATATTCAAAATCTTTGAAAGTTTTTCTTTAACTTCGTTTACTTTGAAGGCAATCCCTTCCAATGCCGTTCTTATAACTTGAGATGTTTCATTTAGAACAGTATCGTTATCTTTTATAGACTGCTGAATTATTGCCTGTATCATGTCTTGAGGGTTTTGTAAAGAAGGATCGTCTACGTTGATATAAGAAGAAAATGGTTTTGCATTCTGTGCCATATCTGTAATTTTTTGATAAGTATCGCTGTTATCCGGCAAGTTAAGACTTTTTATAATACCCTGAATTAACCACATGCCTGTAACGTTTGCCAATATTCTAAAGGATCCATCCAAACAACCCTCTGCGGCTAAATTGTTTTCCATGAGTTCTTCGTTGAAGGGGACCTCTTTAACAATAGCACCAGTCAAGCACCATGTTCCTAAGCTAATGAACAAGGTGTCTGAGGGATCTGAAGCAATTGCAGCATAGGCAGATCCAGTATCATGACTGGCTGGCAGAATAACATCTATGTTTGAATTATTATTTAAAACATCTTTTTTTATTTTACCAATTTTCGTACCAGCAGGGACGATTTCAGGTAATATATCAGGAATGTCAAACTTTTTCATGATTTCTTCGTTCCACTTTCTTTTTCTATGGTTATAAATTTGAGTAGTTGTAGCCATTGTGAAATCAATAGCTTTTTCACCTGTTAAAAAATAATTTAATAACGAAGGGATCATCAACAGGTCTTTTGAAATTTTGACAAAATCTGGAGCATATTTTTGGTAGGCTAATATTTGGTACAATGTATTGAACGGTTGAAACTGTGTTGGAGAGTGTTCATATATCCATTTCTTGCCAGCTTTTTCTATTGCCTCTTGCATTATGTTCGTTTTAAACATATTTCTATAATGAATTGGATTGTTTATTAAATAACCATTTTCGTTTAAAAGTCCGAAGTCCACTCCCCAACTGTCTATTCCTAAGGATAGTATCTTTTGATCATTTTTTTGAGCTATTTGAAAGCTCTCAATTATATGATCATATAGATTCAAAATGTTCCAATAAGATATTCCATTTATTTCAACTGGGGAGTTTGGAAAACGACTCACTTCACTCAATATAAGTTTGTCATTCTGTATGTTACCTGCCATTACTTTTCCACCTGACGCTCCGAGATCGATAGCTAAGTGTAGATATTTCAAGATTATCACCTTTTCTTTGAAATGTTTTAGAATAACTTTCCTGGGTTCATGATGTTATTAGGGTCAAATGCTTCTTTTACCTCTTGCATCCATTTGTACTGTTTTGGTTTTGTCTTTTTTAATAGCTCTTTTTTTATGAACCCTACTCCATGTTCCCCACTTATGGCTCCACCCATTTGGGCGGCTTTCATCGCTATTTTTCCAAGGATCTCTTCCGATAAGGTTTTCCATTCATTCGGTGGGAGGTTTTTGGGTTTTAATGGTGCAGGATGGAGGTTACCATCAGCTGCATGCCCTGCAACCGGGATATCTATTTTGAACTCGTTGGATACTTCATTAATGTATTTCATCATTTCAGGTATCTTAGATGTTGGTACTACCACATCTCCAGTTGGTACATATGGATCTACAGCTTTTAAGCTTTCCAGCCAGTTTCTTCTCATGCGCCATATCTTTTCAGAGTTACTTCTGTTATCTGCTATGAATACATCTTTTGCTCCGTTTTTTTGTAAGGCCTTTCCACCTTTTTCATACAATTCTTCAATCTCTTGTAAGCTTGTTGCCTCGTATTGAACTATGAGATAAGATTCTACCTCGTCCTGGTATGGTAATTTCATTCCCGTGTATTTTGAAGCATAGTAAATGGATTTCTTGTCTATAAATTCTATTCCTGAGGGTAAACTCTTTGTCTCGACCATTAATGGTGCGACATTGCTTATAGCCTTTTCTACACTTTCAAAGGGAACCAGCAGGTCAACGACTTTTCCTGGTTGAGGTATGAGATTTACGTATATCTTTGTGAATATTCCGAGCGTTCCTTCTGAGCCAATGAAAAGTTGTAATAGGTTGTAACCACTTGAATCCTTTCTTCTTTTTCCTCCATATTCTACTATCTCGCCGTCAGGCATCACTACCTCTAATCCCAATATATGATGAGCTGTGTTCCCATATTTTATTACCTTACTTCCACCTGCATTGGTAGCAACGTTACCTCCAATGAAACTTGTTTCTACACTCATAGGATATCCTGCATAGTATAATCCCTTTTCTGATACAATTCTACATAGATCGTTAGTGACCACACCTGGTTCAACCACAGCAACTAAGTTTTCTGAATCTATTTCTATTATTCTATTCATTCTCTCAAGGGATATTACTATACCCCCAAATATTGGTATATCCGCACCAGCCAATCCACTGCCAGCTCCTCTTGGCGTTATGGGAATCACTTCGTCGTTTGCCAGTTTTATTATTTGGGATATTTGCTCTTTGGTTTCTGGTTTTACTACAACCTCTGGCATGTGTGCGTAATACTCTCCACCTGATTCATCGTTTGAATAACTTTTTAGACTTTCTGTATCATCGTATATCAATAGTGCATCGTTTTTTAATATTTTTCTCAACTTTTCAACGGTATTGGTAGTTACCTTTCTGTATTCAATCATTTTGATCACCTGATTTTATTTCTTTTTCTAACAACGGCAGTATATCCAAAGCATCACATACTATTCCAAGATCAGATACCTTGAAAATCGGTGCCTCTGGATCTTTGTTTATCGCTATAATATATTTAGATGACGACATTCCAGCTATGTGTTGCACCGCACCGGATATTCCTATTGCTATGTACAGTTTTGGGCTAACAGTTTTTCCGGAAAGTCCCACTTGGTGAGAGTAGTCTATCCATCCCATATCTACTACCGCCCTTGTCGCCCCAACTGCACCTTTTAATTTTTTTGATAGATTTTGTACGTATTTGAAGTTCTCTGGTTTTTTTAAACCTTTACCTCCTGCAACGATTACATCGGCTTGTTGAAGTGGTTGTACGCTGGTTTCGTCTTTTTTAAATTCTATCCATCTATATTTTGATTGATAGAGTTCTTCATCGTACTCTATTTTTGTTATTTTCCCTTTCCTGTTTTCGTCTTTAGCTAAAGGCAGTTTTGATTTAGGTCTTACCGTAGCCATCTGTGGTTTTGTTATAGTTTTTATCTTTGCCATCACGTTTCCGCCTATAGCAGGCCTTATCTGTATCAGTGATCTTGTTTTTTCTTCTATTTCAAAATCTGTACAATCTGCTGTTAGACCTGTATTTAACTTTGCCGCAAGAGCGGGCATGAGAGTTCTTCCCCTTGTAGTTGCAGATGCAAGTATTATTTCAGGTCTGAAATCTTCTACCATTTTTTTAAGTATATTTGTGTGTACATCTGGATAGAAATGTTCTAGTTTTTCATTTTCAACATAGTACACGTTGTCAGCCCCATGGTGAATAAGGCTATCCAAATTTTCCACTTTGTTTGATATTACTACACTTGATAGTTCAACGTTCAATTTTGTGGCTAAGTCCTTTCCCCATGCTAGTAATTCGTACGATACTGTTTCTATTTTTCCTTCACGTACCTCCGCTATCGTCCATACGCCTTTGTATTCTTGATTCATGATATCACGCCTTTTTCTTTTAGAAAGTTTGTTATTTTTTCTAGAGCTTCTTGTGGAGTTTTTACCACTACTTTTTCTCCATTTCTTGATATCTTTGGATAGAATACCTTTACAACCCTTGTTGGAGATCCTTTAAGTCCTAACTTTTCTTCCTCTATTTTTAACTCTTGGTTGCTCACTATTTTTATAATACTCTTCTTAGCTTTTAGTTTGTTTTCTAAATTCGGTAATCTCGGTTCGTTTATCTCTTTCACAACCGTTATTAAAGCCGGTAACTGAGTTTGGATGATTTCGTTTCCACCTTCTACAGCCCTTTGAACGGTTATCGTATCGTTTGTAATGTTAATTATCTTGTTGACATAGGTTAGTATAGGGATATCTAACTGTGTTCCAACGGATGGTCCTACTTGACCTGTTTCCCCGTCTGTTGCTCTTTCACCGGCGAATATTATGTCGTATTGCTTGTCTTTTAAATATTGAGTCAACGTATAAGCGGTTGCTAAGGTGTCTGCTCCAGCAAACTTTCTATCGGTTAACAATACTCCTTCATCACTTCCCATGGATATTGCTTCTTTTAGTGCGTATTCTGCCGAAGGAGGCCCCATCGTCACAACCGTTATCTTAGTTTGTGGTGTATTTTCTTTAATTCTTACCGCTTCTTCGACTGCGTACATGTCCAATGGGTTGAGTTCGGATTCTAATTCACTTCTTATCATTGTTCCAGTTTCCTCATCTATCTGCACCTTGTCGGTGGAAGGTACTTGTTTGACTAATACGCATATTTCCATTAAAGATGGCTCCTTTTCAATTTTTTATCTTTCCAACAACGTAGGGCCCTTGAGGAATTATCGCTATCTTAGCGTTGGGTCCCTTTAATTTTAAAGCGTTTTTTAATCCTTCTTCTAAACTTTTGATTTTAGTTGAAAAAGTATACTTGTACTCTTCCTCATCCAACGATGACAACATGAAAATGTTTTTCGTTTTCTCTAATACTTGAGTTAACTTTTGTACCTCCCATTGATCACTTTTGAAAGTTTCAGGGGAATCATGGCTTTTTAAAAATTCTTTTATTCCTTTTTCTTTTACTTCTAATAGCAATTCTTTAAACTCTTTTTTCCCAATGCCTTTTTCACATTTAGAAGCCATTATTATAACTCCATCAGGTTTTAGAATCTCTGAAGCTTCTACCAAGCCTTTAACGGTTTGATAAAAGTTTTGGTCTAAAGGGTATCCCCCATTTGAGGTTATAACTATATCCACAGGTTCTTTGATTTTTACTATTGAAGTATATGCTACCATTCTACAACCTACTTCGTGAGCTTGAAAAATATCACCTGCATAAATCCCATCAACTTCTTTTTTCTCGTTTAAAGAAACGTTTACTATGAAATCACACCCAGCCATCGAAGCTACTTCTCTAGCCATCTTATCGACAGGATTGTTTTCTAACTGACAACTTTTTGAATTTGGATCTCCCATCGCCTTAACACCATGAAATACCTTCAAAGTTTCGATGCCAACTATTCCTGGGCAGATTGATTTTCTTCCTCCTGAATATCCTGCCATAAAATGGGGCTCTATTAAACCTGTACAGATTTTTAAGTCCGCTTCTAAATATTTTTTATTCACAATGGCAGGACAACCAGAAGAAGTTTCTCCAATCTTCTTCAATTGACTATCATCGTAAGCGTCGTGATTAATTATTTTTATATTTTCATCCAAAACTTCTTTACCAACTAATTTTTCAAACATACTCTCTGGAACAGGTTCATGGGAACCATTTGCAATTAAAATTGTTATATTTTCCTTTTTAATGCCAGCAAACCTCAAATCATAGATTATATAGGGCAAAATAAGAGAATTTGGAACAGGTCTTGTGGTGTCAGAAATAACTATACAGCAGTCCTTTTTTCTTTTAGCTATGGTTGTAAGAGAAGGGGTACCAAAAGGAAGACCTAACGATTTTATCATCTCGATGTCAAAGAGATCTCCTAAGCCTCTAAATTCCCGCTTTTTTAACAAAGAAACATTTAAGTTTTTATCTAAATCTAAGATCTTTTCTTCTTTACCGTATGGAATTTTAACTTTCATTTTTTCACACCTTCAAAGTTATTTCTTAATTTTGTGTCTTCCATATCTTTAGTCATTTTTTCTCTAAATTCATCTGCTACCTTTTCAGGCACGTAAAACTGATTTAGAATAGAATCAAATTTTTTATTATGTAGGAAAAATAGACTCAATTAGATCGCGAATCATTTAGTCTTTCAAACGTTTCATTAAATCTTTTGTTTGTTGATAGATTTTCTTGTATATTTCGAAATATGAACTATATTTTTTTGTGTTTTCAGAAATAGGGGAATAATTATCGTAACGAATTATTAATTTTTCTGCTTCATCTACGTTGGAAAAATAGTTTATTCCTAGTGCTGAAAGTATTAGATTACCAATTGCTCCGGTGTCTGATGTTTTCAATGTTCCAATTTTTTTGCCAAGTATATCTGATAGAATTTGGTTCCATACTCTGCTTTTACTTCCTCCACCCATAACAGTTACATCACTTGTATCAACTCCAAGCTCTCGAATAATATCCATGGATTCCTTTATCGAATAAGAGACTCCTTCCATAATGGCTCTAATCATATGGGCTTTATTGTGTTTCATTTTCAAGCCAAAAAAAACTCCTTTTGCATCTGGGTCCCAATGAGGTGTTCTTTCTCCCATGAGATATGGCAGAAAAATTAGGCCTTCAGAACCAGGAGAAATATTTTGAGCCAATTCGGAATATATTCTAAAAATTTCTTCAGAATTTTCTCGTTCAATTGCATTTCTAAACCATGTGAGGCTTGAAGCAGCAGTTTGTGTTATTCCAAGTATATCCCAATATCCTTCCAAAGGATAACTCCAACAAGTAACTCTTTTTTTTTCATCGCGAATCGGTTTCGTGGTTAACCCCGCAACGACTCCAGCTGTTCCAAGAATACAGGAAACTCTTCCTTCTTTAAACAATCCAGCACCAATTTCTGAAACTGAATGATCTGAGCCACCGTTTATGACTGGAACTCCTGGAGGTAGATTAAATAGGCTCGAAGCCTCTTTTGTTAAATTTCCTATTATAGCGGTTGATGGTTGTACACATGGGAAAAGGTTCATTGGAAGATCAACTAACTCAAAAGCCTCTGAAGACCATCTATTTTTTATAATATCAAACACGCCAGTTCCCGAAGCGTCTGAAGGATCAGTCACCATCTTTTTTGTTAGCAAATATTTTATATAGTCCTTGGCTAATAGTATGTGTCGAGTTTTTTTAAACATCTCCTTTTTGTTTTTGCGTACCCAGCATAATTGAGGAACTGTGTAGGTTGCTGTAGGATTAATCCAAGTATATTTAAATAATTTGTCATTAATCCCCTCTGATTCCCATTTCTTTATAATTGTAGAACTCCTTTGATCTAACCACGTGATAGCATTTCCCAAAAGATTACCACCTGAATCCAGATAAACATGAGTATGCATTTGGCCGCATAATGAAATTGCTTGTATCCGGTTATTGAGATTAGGAATCTTATCTGATAATTCGATTGAACACTCATTTATACTTTTTACCCATAAATTTGGATCTTGCTCAGCCTGATTAGGCTCCATATTTATTATAGGATAGCTTCTGTAGGCTTGATTTTCAATATTCCCTTCAAAGTTTACAACAGAAACTTTCACTCCCATGGTGCCGAGGTCAATTGATAATACAGCTTCTTTCAATTTATATCACTCCCTCAAACCAAAATTATATTTAACTCTTTTACGTTATGTAAATTAAATTATAATTTTTGTTATAAATTTATTTTATTAAAAACATATTTTTCTATTTGAGATATAATATTAATTTAATTATTTCAAATAAAAAGCAAAATCTGTTAAATCTTTCATTTATTTCAATTTTTAAGAAGTAGTTTAAACAAATTTATGAACAAATTAAGTTCAATTATATCATTAACTATTAATCTTTTTTATTTAACTTTAAGTTGAAATTTTTGAAGGATCAATGTGGAAATTAAAATAATTCCCCAAAAAATAGTGGTTAAATGAGAGCTAAATCCAAGGAGGTTAAATCCACTTGCTATAAATTGCAATATGAGGAGAGATAGAAACAAGCCCAATATTTTACCAAAACCTCCTTTTGGATCGAAACCTCCCAAAACAGATGCAAGTACTGTTAATAAAAGATAAGACTCTGCATAACCTGCGCGCGCAGAATTGAATCTAGATATCATTATTAAAGCAGCGAGTCCACTTAGGAAACCTGAGATAATATAAGTTTTTACAATTACTTTTTTTGTATTTATACCTGAAAAAAGTGTGGCCTTTTCATTAGACCCGATAAAATAATTGCTATACCCAGAAGGAACTTTTCTTAACCAAAAGTCAACTAAAATTAAAGCGCCAATAAAAATAATGAAAGGAAAGGGAATTCCGAATAAGACCCCATTACCTACAAAAAACATTTTTTTAGGCAATCCTGATATTACATATCCTCTTGTATAAAGAGTGGAAATGCCATTCAATAAAGTCATGGTACCAAGAGTTGCTAATATAGGTGATACTTTTATATATGCAATTATTACTCCATTCAGAAAGCCCACTAAAGATGAAGCTCCTAAGCCTATAACTATTGAATAAAGGAGAAAGACAAAAGTAATATCTCCTTCTACTGTCATCATTGACTTCATTAAAGTCGCCATAATTATTCCTGAGAAATTGGCATTAGCTATTATTGACAAATTAATTCCTCCACTAAGCATTGTAATTGCCATAGCAAGGGATAATAAACCTAATTCTGGAAGCTGAAAAGCTATAGAGGCTAAATTTGATAATGTAAAAAATTGTCCTGGAAGTAAAAAAGAAAACAAAACAAGTATAGTCGCAAATAGTATACTTAGTACAGAGAGATTTGGATACTTTTTATAAATTTTTTTCAACTTAAAAAATTTATTAGTCGACATCAATTTCTGCCCCCTTTTTAGTATTTCGTATGCTATTATATGCAGTTATACTAACAGAAATTACTATTATTGCCCCTAAAATCACTTGATACCAATAGGAGGAGATACCTAGAAGAACAATAGCATTTGAAATCAATGCAATTAATAAAACACCTAAAAAAGTTCCTAAGGCAGAACCTTCTCCTCCTGTAATGCTGGCTCCCCCAAGAACAACCGCAGCTATAACATCCAGTTCCTTACCTATGAAAGCGTTTGGTGCTACAGTTGGAATAATTAATATTTGAGATACCGAGGCTATTCCAGCTAAAAAACCCATTAAACCATAAATAAAGATAGTAATATTAAATAAGTTGAAACCTAATCTTCTTAATGATTCTTCGCTTCCTCCAATGGCATATATTATTCTACCAATGGTGGAATACTTTAACAGTAATCCAATTATTACAAAAGCTAAAATAAATAAGAGCACTGGGAGCGAGATTGAAAAAATATATTCTCCATTTCTCTCAAACACGAAGATATCATGGGGTTTAAGCCACCAATCAGGAAAATTATATAGCCACTTCCCTTTAGAAAAATACCTAATAACTCCACTATATATATTTAGGGTAGCAATTGTAACAACAAGAGGATGAACTTTTATAAAGTATATTAGAAGGGCATTAAAAACCCCTAGAATTGTTCCTATTGTGGCACCTATCAGAAAAGAAATAATAGGATTCCCGCCATGGTTTATTATGAATAGAGCTGTTATATATTGAGCGACAGTAGCAACAGCAGTAAAAGATAAATCTATCCCCCCGGAAATAATAACAAGAAGCATTCCTGCAGCCGTTATTCCTAGAAAAGAGTAACTAGTAAGTAATTGAGTGATATTTCCCGGTGTCAAAAAACTTTCGGTATTGATAATTAGAAAAGTAATTAACGTCAAAATTACTAAACTTAAATAAAATTCGTTCTTTTTTAGAATTCTTTTCATCTTAAACATTTATTTCACCACCAACGATTATTTGTGATAATTCTTCTTCTGTTGTTTCATCTGGATACAGTTCTCTTAAGATTTTACCTTTTTTCATTACGATAATTCTGTCACAATTATTATATATTTCTGGAACTTCATCTGAAATAAAGATAATCCCCAGATTATTTGAAGCTAACTCCCTTATAATCTTATATATACTATACTTGGCAGCAATATCAATTCCAATTGTCGGGCAATCGAGAATAAGTACTTTTGGATTTGTGGCTAACCATTTTGCAATAACTACTTTCTGCTGATTTCCACCTGAAAGAGTTTTTGCCGGATAATTAGGATTTTCGGTTTTGATTTTCATTTTTTTTATCCATTCCGTAACAATGTTTTCTTTCAACCATTTTTTGATTATACCAATTTTATTAACAATTTTGTCGAAAATGGTTATAATTATATTATCTCCAATAGGTTGTTCAAGAATTATTCCTTCGCCAATTCTGTCTTCAGGGACTAAAGAGATTCCAGCTTTAATTGCTTCCTGATTAGATCGAAAATTTACTTTTTCCCCTTGGAAAATTATTTCTCCTGAATCTGGTGTGTTCATGCCAAATATTGATAGTGCAACTTCAGTTCTTCCTGATCCAATGACTCCAGTAATTCCGAGGATCTCTCCCTCATAAAGTTCAAAATTAATATCTTTATAATTTTTTCTTTTAGTCAAGTTTTTAACTTCAAGAAGTTTGTTACTTTTCTCTCTTTTTGAACTTTTATTTGAGATATCAAATTTTTTGCCAGTCATAAGATAAATCATCTTGTTGTCATCAATTTCAGATATTTCATAAGTTCCAATTTTTTCTCCGTCTCTTAAGATGGTTACTCTTTCTGAAATTTTTCTGATTTCATCTAATTTATGACTTACAAATAATATCGTAAAACCTTTTTTCTTTAATCTTATAATTAGATTCAAAAGCCTATCAATTTCATGTTTAGAGAGGGATGCAGTAGGTTCATCCATAATTATTATTTCAGCTCCAGATTCGATAGCTCGCATTATTGCTACTACTTGCTTTTGTGAGATAGGTAAATCTCTAACTAATTTATCGGGATCGATATTGACATCTAATATATGCATAGATTCAAAAGATTGTTCTTTCATCTTCTTATAATTAACGATGTTTATTTTTTTTTCTTGATATTGAGTTATAAAAATATTTTCTGCAACTGAAAGATTTGGAAATAGTGACAAATCTTGATAAATCACTTGTATTCCTTTTTCTATAGCCTCTTGTGGAGTTAGAGATTGAAAAGTTTTGTCTTTTATTGTAATTGTTCCACTATCGGGTTGAACTACACCAGAGATAATTTTTATAAGAGTGCTCTTGCCCGAACCATTTTCACCAACTAGACAATGGATTTCATTCTTGTGTAATGAAAAGTCTATATTTTTAAGAGCTTGTACACCATCGTAGTTCTTGCTTACATTAGTTATTTTAAGTACATCTTCTTGCACAAAAAACACCTCCAATCGTACTTGTTTTCTTTTTTTTTTGTATTTTTGGTACAAAAAACAACTTACTTCTTACTTTGTTTGTAAGGTTCAACAAATTTTTACGTGGAAAAGTTAAAAGTTAAAGCTTCAGTTTTTATTATCATTTTATAAAATTTTTGAAGGCTCTTAGCTTCTATTATATGTTTCCACTGTTGTTGCATTTTTAAGACCTCCCAAGGTAATCTTATAAAGGTATCAAAGAGGGGATCTTTGATACCAGCTATCTTGTTGTTGATTCTTACCCCATTATCTTTAATTCTTTCTTCAACAACAAGAAGAGTCACGGTAAATTCAAAGATTACAAAGAGGACTGACGTTTTACTATCTTTTCCTTAAACGATTATGTACGAAGCAGCTTCTTCCTAGCTTTTTTCTTTAGAAGATTTAAAAACTTTTCAACGCTTTCCAAATGGATGGTGTAAACTTATACAAGTTGATTTTCACTCATGACGGGCATATACAAAAGCTGAAAGGATGGCCCTTTCAGCTTTAAATTAAATGGGTTAACTTTAGAAACCAAAATCTAAAGCGTTGTCAGCAGTAAATTCAAGTATTTTGTTAAAATTAATAACTTTCAAATCTTCATCAATTTGTGCAGATCCTAGTCCAGGTATTGTCATCCCTTCGTAAACAGGGAAACCACTCACCAAATATTTTGCTAGGTATACCAAAGCATAACCAGCATCCGCTGGATCCCACATGAAACCCATATCTATGTATCCTTCTCTTAAATATGGGTATGCATGCTCTGGTAAGACAGTTCCAACAACCGCCACACGGTCAGGATCCACTTTCATTCCTCTCAAAGCCTGAGCTGCACCAATAGGGCCGAGGCTTCCAAATCCTACAATGCCCTCCAAATCCGGATATCTTCTCAACAATTCCTCTGTCCTCTGTTTTGAAAGGTTGGCATCTTCTCCACAAGGGATCCTTTCAGTTACAAGTTCCATATTTGGATATTCTTCTCTTATCATTTCAAGACCTACGTCCGCCCAAAGGTTATGTTGTGGAACGGTAAGGCTACCAACATAAACAGCAAATTTTCCGTCGCCTCCCATTAATTCAGCTAATTTTTCAAAATTACGTTTAGCAAATTCAACGTTATCAATAGTCTCAATATCCCAGTCAGCAATCTGTTGAAGCGAAGATTCATGGGATAGCGTAACTATTCCTTTATCTCTAGCCTTTTGCAAGACAGGAGCCATAGCAGCCGCGTCATTTGGAACCACACAAATGGCGTCTACTCCTTTAGCAATAAGATCTTCGACAATCCTAACCTGCTGGGCAGGATCTGCTTCAGTTGGTCCAACTTGATAGGCATTAACATTTAATTCCTCAGCAGCCCTTTTTACACCTTCTTCTAGTCTATTGAACCACGGAATGCCAGTAATTTTAACTACTACAGCTATTTCCATTGCTTCGGCAAGTACCATCGTAGAAAAAATCACGACCAACAAAGTAGCAACCCACAGTTTAATTTTCATATTCATCCCTCCTCGTATAATATGTATACTATCTTTAGAAACTCTAAAACACTCATTACATCATGGTTTTAAAAAACAATTTTTTCAACACACCTCCCCTCTCCTTATGTGCGTTTATTTAGTATTTGGAACTCTTTTTTATCAAATCTCTGAAAAGCAAGACATTTTATCGTATTCTCTAACCCTCATAAAAACCACCTCCCATTTTCAAAATTTTTCTATTTCTAAAGTGTATATAATATGCATTAGTGACTTTAGAAAATCTAAAACATACAGTGTTGCCAACTTTTAATACCTTCAATATTGTATATTTACCTCCTCACCATCTTTCAATACTCATAACATTCCTTTATGTATTTTGCCGTATTTTCAGGTAATCCTTTTTCTTTTCTCATCTATTTTAAGATTCCCCTTACATCCGTTTCGTATGCTTCTTTTAAAGTTTCTTCTGTTTCTATAACGTCATGGCTTTCTTGAGCTTGCTTCAATTTTTCATAATCTACTAGTAAAGAATATGCATAGGAGATTTGTAGATTATTTAAAAGCTGTACTAGCAACATTCCTACCTTCACCAGGAATATGAAAAGCATGAAATCTTGTTCCAGATTTTCCAAACCCCCATGAGGGGACTTCTACTTTAAAATCTTTTATTTTTTCTTTTATCTCAGTTAAATCCATCATTGCTCCTCCTTGTTTCTTCTGAAAAACTCTTTGAATGCAACTATTTTTTCTTCTGGTATTTCATTCACATTAGAATAGAGTTTAGAAATGAATGAAACTTGAGCAAGGAATTCTAAAGTTTCCAGTTTTACATAGGCTTCATTCATGTCTTTTCCCGCAACGGTAACACCATGGTTTTGAAGGACAAATACACGAGACCCTTTTTCTAAACCTTCGTTAAAGGCATCTGCAAATTCCTGGGTTCCCGGCATTTGATATGGTATATAGGTTATTGGATCCAATACTAAAGAAGATTCTGGAAGAGCGTTTATAGGTAATTTTTCAAAGGTAATTGCAAAAGAGGTAGCATATATTGGGTGAGCATGAATAACTGCGCTTACATCATTTGCTTTTTCGTATATTTTTATATGCATTTTTCTTTCTGAAGAAGGTTCTTTGAGTCCGGCGATTTTATTCCCGTTTTTATCTATGGTGATGATGTCTTTCTCTGTTAAAAAGTGTTTTATAGTTGATGTTGGAGTGATATATATTTTCTCTCCATCTTTTATACTCATATTTCCGCCTGTTCCATCCGTTAGTTTTCTATCCCAAACTAATTTTGCAAATTCTGCAACTTCTTTTTTTAATTGCTCTTCTAACATTTTGTAGCCTCCTGTTTTTTTTTATTTTTAGAATTGATATTTCTAAATTTAGTATTATATTTTTGTAAAATATGATCACACAATGATAATATTGTGATATAATTTCAACATAGTATATCAATAATTTTACTAAACACAAAACTAACATAATCAAAGATTTTTTGAGTTATTTGCAAATAATTCGTTATAATCGACCGTAATCTGATTTCTTGCATGATTTTGAACTTTTTAATTTTTCTTTAAAAATATTTATATAAAACATCGATGGAGAGTGATTTTAGTGACAAAAGTTATGAGGCAGGATAAAATTTTAGAAATTTTAGAAAGAGAAAAATCTGTTAATATAGAAGATTTGGCTCGAGAGTTGGATGTATCTATGGTAACTTTAAGAAGAGATATTTCAGAACTTTATAAAAAAGGACTAATTGAGAAATTCTACGGAGGCATAAGAAGCAGGAGAAATAGTTTATCCGAAGCCCGATTTTTTGAAAGAATGAAGCTCAATCAGGATAAAAAAGAAAAAATCGCTGAGTTAGCCTTAAAATTTATAACTCGAGAGTCAACGTTGTTTTTAGATGCAAGTAGTACTTGCTATATTTTAGCTCAGAAGATAGCTCAAAAAAAAGAGTTTTTAAACATTGTAACTCATAATCTCTACACCGCGTTGGCACTCTGTGAAAATCCTACTCACAACGTTGTAGTTGCAGGTGGAACATTAAATAACAAAAATGGTGTAACTACTGGTGTTATCCCCGAGAATACGATGAAAGAAATCCGTGTAGAAAAAGCCTTTTTTTCTTGTAGTGCATTTTCTTTTGAAGAAGGCGCATTTGAGCATTTTCCACAAAGTGCAAGTATCAAAAAGATAGTTGGAGAAAATTGTAATGAAATATATATGCTTGTTGACAGTTCTAAGTTTGGTAAAAAATCAATAATGAAAACATTTGAAATAGAAGAAATAGATAAATTTATCACTGACACTTATAACGAGGATTTATACAAAATTTTTGCAGATAAGTTTGTTTATTAAATAAAGGGGGGCATTAGCCCCCTTAAAATAAACCATTATTTGCTGTAGTGCTTCCTCATTTCTTCATTACCTGGCAATGCAAGGATTTCATCGATAACTTTTATTACCTGGTTGTAAGATTTTGTACGTGGATCTCTGATCAAAAATTCTTCGAGTACTTTTTTATCTCCAGTTAGAAATGCTTCTAATGCCCATTCCATTCTCATGATTCTTGGGTAGAGGTACATCTTTTTAATTCTTTCTGGAAGTGGTGGATCTATTTTATAACGATGGATTCCATCTTTGTCTGCATACACAGGAATCTCCACGGCTACATCGTCTGGTATGCCAGGTATAGTACCGTTATTTGGTAAATTGAGAACAAGGTCTACTTTTTCATCGTTTAATAAGGCATTTGCTAACAATATATGTTGTTCACCGCTTTTCTTTTGAGGATCTAACAAGTTGTATATTTCTTTTGTGAATTCTTCTTTTACATCGTTTTTGGTTTGAGAGATAATCTCGTTGAGTGAATCTTTTGAAAGTAATTTGGCGTTTTTATTCTCTTGAAAATATTTGGCAACTTTTTGCATTGCTAATGCAATCTCTGCTTGTCTGTCTTGATACCATTTCCATCCTAACTCTGAATCAACGCCTCCCCATGGCTCACCAAACCACTTTTTCTTTGTTTCAAGGTTGTAATGGTATTTCCAACTTCCGTTCCTGACTGTGTCTCCAATGGGCATTTTTCCATAGAATTCATACATATCTTTTGCAACCGGAGAGAGTTGATCGTCGAATGGATTCGTGGGTTTGAAGTTTTTAACCTCTTTTTCTAATAATTCATCAATTAGTGGGTAGGCATCTTTTCCTTCATAAATGAATTTTGTTAACCAAATTCCATGGTTTACACCGGCTACTTGCCATTCAACTTTTTCTGCATCTAAGCCTAATTTTTCTATTATATGGTCTACTCCATGATGGCCATGACATATTCCAACCATGTTTATTGGAACCGTTCTTGTTATTAAATTAGTTAATTCAAAGACAGGGTTTGCCGCCTGCAAAAGCCATGCCTTAGGAGATATCCTTTCAATAGCTTTTGCAACATCGTGCATGAACTTTAATTGGTTGAAATTGCTTATTGTGTAATAATCTGAAACCATGTTGAATTCTTGTGAGTCTATTCCTCTGTAATACCCGTATTTTTCTGAAATTTTTCTTACTTGTTCGAAGTAACTGTGTCCTCCGACAAGGGCTGTATTTACAACAAAATTTGAGTCTTTTATTGCATCTTCAACGTTTGTTGTAGTTTCAAATCTCAAATCTGCACCAAACTCTTCTGCGAATTTTTTAGCAAGCATATGTACTGCGTTCAATCTGTCTTTGTCTATATCCATTAAGGATACTAAACTTCCTGATAATCCCTTTGTTTTACAAAGGTCAGTAACCAATCTCAAAGAAAATGCTGCACTTCCTGCTCCAATGATTCCTACCTTGATAGCTGTCATTTACCTTTTTCCTCCTCTGTAAGTTCTTTGATTATGTGGATTTCCTTATCACCAATCTAGGTGGTAGAAAAATTTGATCCAAATTATAGTCGGTGTGTGAATTTGTTTTTTCAATTTTTTTGAGTAATATATCAACGCTTTTTCTACCGATTTCTCGGGTGGGCTGTGCGATGCTAGTTAACGGTGGATTTGTTAAATTACAAATTATGGTGTTATCAAAACCTACTACCGCTACATCGTCTGGAACTTTCATTTTATTTTTTATCAAAATATTGATCACTTTTGTTGCTATAATATCGTTTATAGTGTAGACTGCTGTTATATTATTATCTATAATTTTTGTTAATAACTTTTTTTCACTGCTTTTTGTGAAATCAGATATCTCCTCAGGAGCCACTAGATAATTGTCTTCGTTAAAATTCAAATTGTTAGTTATGATTTCTTCATAAAATCCCTTTAATTTTTTATCTTTTAAATATCCAATATATCCGATGTTTATGTGTCCTTTATTTATTAGATATTTAGCAACGATTTTTCCCGCCAAATAGTGATCAACCGTTACATAATCAAAACCGTCTAAATCTTGGGCACATATAACAGTAGGTAAGATTGATTTGATTTTAGTTATATGTTCAACATGAGACAGATCCGTTGGATTTATGATCAACCCGTCAACTCTTCTACTTAAAAGCATTTCTATTTGTTCTTTTTCTCTTTGAAGACTACCATAAGTGATTGACAGAACAATGTTATAATGATAGTAATTTGCTTCTTCTTCTAAGGATTCTAGTATTTCTGGGAAATAAGGGTTCGTTAATTCGGGTAGTACTATTCCAATAAGAAAGCTTTTATTTTTGACAAGGCTTCGTGCCATTCTATTGGGTTGATAATTGTATTTTCTAATGTATTCTAAAACTTTTCTTTTGATTTCAGGATTGACGTTAGGATTATTATTTATCACCCTTGAAACAGTTGATTGAGAAACTCCAGCCATTTTGGCAATTTCTTTCATTGTTTTCATAAAAATTTTCCCCATTTCCTTTGAAATCATGAATTCGATTTATCTAAGAAGTTCTCGAATTACTTTAAATACTTACTGAATACGTATTCTTATTTTATCAAAATTATACTATTTTATCAAATCCGATTAGAGATAACTAGATGCTATGGCTAACCGAATACTGTACCACCCTGCTAACCTAATTATGTACCATATAGAAAGAAGAAGTTCTTTTCTT
>NZ_JBSVZD010000038.1:0-18149 GCF_054051725.1 Petrotoga sp. DB-2
CATGATACCAGATTATTTAATCATTTGTTCATATTTCATTTTTTCTACCCACACTTTTTGGAAGAGAACCATATTTTAAAACAACATGAGCAATTCAAATTTAAATATGTAGATTTAAAAGGCAAAGAAAAATTAGAAGAAATATTCAAAGAAAATAAAATAGATATCGTTGTTAATCTAGCAGCGCAAGCGGGGGTAAGGTACTCTCTACAAAATCCTGACGTTTATATTCAATCCAACATTGTTGGTTTTCTCAACATATTAGAAATGTGTAGACATTACAAGGTAGAACATTTAGTGTATGCTTCATCGAGTTCAGTCTACGGATTGAATGTAAAAATGCCTTTTTCGGTTCATGATAATGTAGATCATCCCTTAAGCTTGTATGCTGCAACTAAAAAGTCTAATGAATTGATGGCACACACTTACAGTCATTTATATGGATTACCAACAACAGGCTTGAGATTCTTCACTGTTTATGGCCCATGGGGAAGACCTGATATGGCATTATTCTTATTCACTGAAGCTATTCTTAATGACAAACCCATAAAAGTATTCAATTATGGTAAAATGAAAAGAGACTTCACATACATTGACGATATAATTGAAGGAGTAGTAAGGGTATTAAACAACCCACCGCAACCAAATCCTAATTGGGATAAAACAAACCCAGATCCAGGAACTAGTAGCGCTCCTTACAAAGTATACAACATTGGGAACAATAACCCAGTAGAATTGATGAAATTTATCGAAACATTAGAAGAAAAATTAGAGAAAAAGGCAAAAAAAGAATTTTTGCCTATACAAGACGGAGATGTACCTGAAACCTACGCAGAAATCGATGATTTATTAAAAGACTTTGGATTTAAACCAAGTACCAGTTTAAAGGACGGAATAGAAAGATTTGTTGAGTGGTATAAGGAGTATCATTAAGTGAAAAAATCAATTAAATTGTTATAAACTTCCATTATATATATTTTTTAAAGGGTGAAAAATCTTGATTGCAGCTAAAGCAAAAGTAAATATAACAGAAAATTTATTAATAGTTTTGTTTATAACAATTGTAGGAATGGTAATTCTTTCTTTTCCAATAGAAGAAGGTATTGGTTTTGTATCTTTTTTAGGGATTTTAATTATCACCCTAATAATTGGGGCTAAAAATCCTTCAATCAAAGTAGCCTTAATAATTGCTTTTATTGTTAGGTTTACTCTTGCTTTAATACAGTTTTATGCTTTCCCCTTGCCAGATTCTACAGCAGATGCTGTTGGATTTGAGGCAGTTGCATGGGAGATGGCTTCTCAAGGGGATTTAATTCAAACCTTCACTTTTGGTGCTCGTTTCTATTCTTGGATAATAGGTAGTTTTTATTCCCTATTTGGTGTTCGAAGCCCCTTGTTTATGCAATCTTTAAATGTTTTACTTGGTATTTTAATAGTATTCAACGTATATAAGATAACTAAAATATTATATAATGATGAACGTGTGAGTTCCACAGCTGTTTTAATCACTTCAATATATCCGACTTTGGCATTATATTCCGCAATAACTCTAAGAGAAGCCTTTTTCACTTATTTTGCTAGTGCAGGAACAATATTTTTTGTAAAATGGTTAAAAGAGAATAATATAAGCACATTCTTATTGACTATTATTCTTTTTTTACTTTCATCTTTATTTCATACTGCTGGATTTTTTCTAATAATTTCAGCTTTCTTAGTCTTAATTTTCGAAGTATTCAAATTTTTAAAAAAAATGAAATTACCCATGAGGAGAATTACTTTAGTATTTTTTGGAACAATTGTTATTGCTTTTATGATCATAAGCGGGGTGGGAACTGACAAAATTATTGGTTTCTTAACTTCTGAAGATCCAACAGAAGCTTTAATAACAACGCAAATTGCATATCAAAGGGGGAGAACAGCTTTCCCAGCCTTTTTAATACAGGATTCTTTAATTGGAATTATTTTAGTTTTACCCATTAGATTTTTATATTTTGTTTTTTCACCATTTATATGGGATGTTTATTCAGCTGCTGATATATTCGGTTTGATCGATGCACTAATCCTTATCATTTTATTTTGGAATATATTTAAATTCAAAAAATATGACCGAAATAAAGATGTGGTAAAAATCATGACTTTTTTTCTAATACTAACATTACTAACAACTTCACTAGGTGTGAATAATGTTGGGGCTGCAATAAGGCATAGAGCAAAGTTTATTCCCATAATTATTTCACTATCTTCTTATAATTTCTTTTACAATTCAAAAGTTTTTAGGTTTTTAAGGAGTATTTTTATAACCTAATGAGGAAATTGAACGATTTGTCGAGTGGTATAAGGGGTATTACTAATTAATAAATTCAATTGAATTCTTATAAACATTGATTATATATCTTTATTGCAGCAAAAATAAAAGCAAATATAATTAAAATTTATCAAAGATTTGCCTTTTTTAGTTGTTTTATAGAATTTAGAAAACAATTTAATTTTTTTGAAATTAAGAACTAAAATTTACACAAAGATTCTCACCTAAGGAATCAAGTAGATGATTAAAGTTAAAAAAAAGTCAAAGGTTTAAGTTATTCTCAAAAATGGTTTTATGATAAGATATCTTTTATTGATTCTTTAAAAATAGTATCTTACCTACAAACAAATTATCGCAGAAGGAAGTTATTTTTTATTAGGGAAAAATTTTATACAATTAGGATTGATCTTACTAAAAGTATAGATGAATTATATAGCGGTTTCTCTAAAGAAACGAAATATGAAATAAGGCGAGCTGAAAGGGACGGAGTAAATGTTATATATAATTATAATGAAAAAAACTTCTTAAAAATTTATAATGCTTTCGCAGAGTCAAAGGGATTAAATAAAATAACAAAAGATAAATTGAGCTCTTTTAAAAATCATCTTTTAATATCTGCCTCTATTTCAAACAATGAAATAAGTTCTGTACATTTGTATTTGTGTGATGAGGAGATAGCAAGATTATTATATTCAGCAAGGAATACTGTCTGTCATTTGAAAAACTCAGAGATAGGAGTAGCAAATAGGTATTTACATTATAGAGACATGATATTTTTCAAAAATTTGAACTACAAAACATATGACCTTGGAGGCATCACCAAATCTGACAATGACGATTTGATAGGAATAAACAATTTCAAAAAAGCTTCGGCGGAAATATAGTCGAAATGTATCGTTATTATTCTTTTCTATATTGTTTTTTACTCAAAATATCAAAAAATGTGGGGTGAAAAAATGTTCTTGCTGCGGCTTGATGATGCAAGCGAATATAGAAATACAGATAGCTGGCAAAAAATTGAAAACTTGTTGGATAAACATAACATCAAACCAATTGTAGGAGTCATTCCAAACAATAAGGATGAAAGTTTTTTAAAAAAATACCAAAAAGATGAAAATTTTTGGGGAAAAGTCATAGAATGGCAAAATAAGGGATGGGCAATTGCACTTCATGGATACAATCATATCCTCGAAACCAATATAGGAGGAATGAATCCGATAAATAAGAAGTCTGAATTTGCGGGCTTACCTCTAGAACTGCAAAGAGAAAAAATAAGAAAAGGGGTTAAAATTTTTAACGAAAAAGGGATAGAATCTAAAATATTTTTTGCCCCTTTTCATACTTTCGATTTAAATACTTTGAAAGCGATACAGTTAGAAAGTAAAATAAGAATAATTAATGATACTATAGCCAATGATATTTATAAATTTAATGAATTTTACTTTATCCCTCAACAAGCCGGTAGTGTTAGAAACTTACCATTAAAGATAGTTACTTTTTGTTATCACCCCAATGAAATGAAAGCTAAAGATTTCGATAAACTGGATCTTTTTTTAACTAAAAATATAAACAAATTTATAACTTTTGAAGAAATAAATCTGAAAGATAGAAAATTCAATATATACGACAGAATTCTAAAATTTGTTTATTTTTCTCTAAGAAAATTTAGAAACTTCCGTAATTAGGGGATAAACTGATGAAAATACTTCATATCATTAATAGCTTAGGATCAGGAGGGGCGGAAAAATTAATCGAAGATTTATTACCCTTGATGAACAATACAGATGGAGTTAAAGTAGATTTACTTTTATTAACTGATAAAAATAATATGTTTGATAAAAGTTTGACTAAGTACGGTATTCAAATAGAAATTGTCCCAACGAATAAAATCTATAATCTTTTAAATATTTATTATATTAGAAAATATATCAAAATAGGTCAATACGATATTGTGCATGTTCACTTATTTCCTTCTTTTTATTGGGCTTCTTTTGCTTCAAAACTAATATTTAAAAACAAACCTAAATTTGTTCTCACTGAGCACAGCACACACAATGCAAGAAGAGAGAAAGGATATTTTAGAATAATAGAGAAATTTGTATATTCTAGTTATGATAAAATAATTGCTATAAGTCATCAAGCTCAAAATAATCTTATCGAATGGTTAAAAACAAAAAATAACAATCGATTCATAATTATCGAAAATGGAATAGATTTAAAAAAGTTCAAAGAGGCAAAACCCTATCTTAAATGTGAAATTAATACAAAGTTCGACGAAGATACGAAGCTTATTTGTATGGTAGGTAGATTTTCAGAAGCTAAAGATCAACCCACATTGATAAAAGCAATGAAATATATACCATCCAATGTTCATCTATTATTGGTTGGAGAAGGCCCTTTAAAAGAAAAAAATGAAGGGTTAGTGAGGCAGATGAAATTAGAAGATAGAGTCCACTTTTTAGGGTTTAGAGAGGATGTACCTAGAATATTAAAAACCGTAGATATTGTTGTTTTGTCTTCTAATTGGGAAGGACTTCCTTTATCGGCAGTTGAAGGAATGGCTGCCGGAAAACCTTTAATAGGGAGCAACGTTCCAGGTATTAATGAAGTTATTGATAATTATGGCATTCTGTTTTCAAAAGGCAATAGTGAAGAATTAGCTAATAAAATAAATCAACTTATCAACGATCCACTAAAATATAGCGAAATTGCCAAAAAATGTCAACTAAGAGCAAATTCTTACAATATAGAAAAAATGGTTGTTGAGTATATTGAGCAATATAAGATATTGTTAAATGATAAAAATCTTAAAATACATGAGCATTGATACCAGCCCAAAAAAGAGTTAACCAAATTCTTCAGTCTTTATTCTCGTTAGTGAATTTAATTCCAGTTTAATTACTTAGTATGAAAAGAGTAAAAAAGCAATTGAGTATATGAAAATATACTACAGAAGAACGTTGCTGATAAAGCAAAGCATAGAAAGAATAATACAAACATATGGAAGAAATAAAAAGTACAAACGCTGTCTTATACTGTAATGTTGAAGATAAAACAAAACTTGAAGGGTTGAAGAGTGAATTTTAGATGGATAGTATTTAAAGGAAGGGAATAGCAAATACGACTACCTCTAAAAGTAAGCTAAAGTTCTAACGTGAAAATTTTTTATATAAGGGGCTTTATTATGGCAAAAATATCTGTGATTATACCTGCGTATAATGTTGAGAATTACATAGAAAAGACTTTAAAAAGTTTAACTCTTCAGACATTTAAAGATTTTGAAGTAATTATTGTTAATGATGGTTCTACAGATAATACTGAAAACAAAATAAATTTGGTTTTAAGAAATGCTGATTTTCCATGGAAACTGTTAAAACAACAAAATCAAGGTGTCAGTGTGGCAAGAAATAACGGGTTAATTCAAGCAAATGGAGAATATGTTTGCTTTCTTGATGGCGATGATTATTATGATGCTTTTTTCCTTGAAAAAATGTTTAGTAAAGCCAAGGAAAATGATTATGATATGGTTGTTTGTAATTATATTAGAATTTCAGAAAACGAAAAGATTTTATACAAACCCTGGCAATGGGACGAGTCTTTAGGAAAACCTTTAAATGGTAAAGATTTTCTAAAAATAATTTTGCAAAAAGATTTTCAGCCAATAATAAGTAGTATTATTTTCAAAAAAAAGTTATTGATCAACAATAATTTAATATTTACAAAAAAATGTACTGATGGGGAAGATGTGGAATTTTCGATAAAAGCTTTATTTCATTCTAGATTAGTAATTAGCATTCCTGAGACTTTAACGTTTTATGTCAAGAGAAAATCTTCTGCAAGCCAAGAAAGTACTGTAAGAGCATTTCACTTTGTTGGAGCTATGAAAAGAGTTCTAAGATACTTAGAAAAAAATTGTGCTGAGGATGAATTGTTATTTTTAATAAAGTACAAAAGAATACCCCTAGCTTATATCACCTCCCTTGCCAAAATTTCTAAAAGCAAAAATCCAGAGAATAAAACGATCTTATTAAAAGTTATTAAGAACTCAAAAGTCAAAGAGACTCTACTTAATTACCAACCCAAAAGTTGGAAAGAAAAGTTGAAAGCTAGTATCTTAATTTATTTTCCCAGGTTATTTTATTTTGTATATAACAAAGGATTAAATAACTTGGATCTCCTCCAAAAAGTGTGGGAAGAAAAAAATGAAGGATAAACATATGATTAAATAATTTTGCAACTTTTAGAAAAATCGGAGAAACTGAGGAGTGGAGAGAAAAGCTAATATTTTGAAAATCAAAAAGTTCTTTTCTTTAAAGGGAGAATAAAGGGGTCGTCTGGTTTTTTATCACGAAATGACACAGTTATTTTTAACAGAAGATTCCATGAATAGACTAAAAGTTATTAAAAGGATAATGTATGGAAGAAACAAATTTGAGATGCTGAGACAGAAAGTTCTTATTCTTAGGAGGAGTAGATAGAGATCAATACTCAATGGATAGAAGTAGTATTCGATTAGCAATAGTATTAGCACTGACTGTTGGATCTAATTCTCTATTGAAGAAATGCTGTAGCTGAGTTTTTCTAATTGTCTAAGCATCAGTCTGAATGCCTAAAATTTAATTTCATCAAAAAGGAGGAAAAATTTTGATTTTAATTGTTTGTAGTACACCGATACAAATTATGAACGCTTTAAATTTAAAGCTTACCCTTTTAAAAAATAAAGCGGTTGATTTAATTATTTTAGATCATAGCAAAGACAATGTAATTTATTATGAAGAGCTTAAAAAATTCCAATTTTTTAATGAGTTATTCTTTTTAAAATCGAGAAATATGAGTGGAGGTAATAGTGAAATTAAGTGGATAAGATATTTAAAAACCGCTAACCATTATTTAAGAAAAAATGAATTACTCAAACAATCTACTGGCTTTAAGAAAAAATATGAAGAGTTTTTTGTATGTTATCCAGACATTCCTTCTGAGATAATATATTACCTCATAAAGAAAAATAATCCTTCCGTAAGACTAAATATGTTAGAAGAAGGTATTTTTGCATATACGTATTTTTTACACAAATATAGTTTATTAAGAAGAATGTTTACTAATTTTATTTTTGGAGGAAAAACTTTTAAAAATTATCAAAAGGCTTATATTTATAGGCCAGATTTCATGGAAGAATCTGGAGAAAATATAGAGTTAAAAAAACTTCCATTTATTGATAGAAATAATAATGAAATTGTTCAAATTTTCAACAATGTCTTTGAATACAAAAATACAGATAACACAGAATGGGAACAAAAAGTATTTTACTTTGACCAACCGCTTCAATTTCAATCAATAAATGCAACCGTATTAAAGTTAGTTGATTTTATCAACGCAAAATTATCCCCTAAATTTCGGTTGAATATTAAATTGCATCCTAGAACTGATAAAAATAAATTTGGAAATAAAGTAAGCGTCATTCAAACTCGAGTACCCTTTGAACTTGTAGTTGCGAATAATGAAGTGAAAGATAAAATATTAATATCAGTATTTTCATCAGCTTGCTTAAATCCAAAAATAATGTTTGACGAAGAACCATATGTGATACTATTATATAAACTGGTTGATTTATCAATGCTGGGGCATAATGAAAGAATCTTCAATATAGCTCACAAAGTAAAAGAAAGCTATAAAGCCAAAAACAAGTTTTTTATTCCTGAGACTTTTGAAGAATTATCGGAAATTCTTGTCTTTTTACTGTACCGTTCTCAACAAAATTCTGGGAGCCAAATTTCAACTAGGAATGATTGACAAATACCAAAATAGTTACTATTATCTTTATATATTGTTCAAAAATTGAACGAAGGTGTTGAATATTATGCAAGATAATGAGATACTTATATTAGAAGAATTGGAAAAGAACTCTAATATAACTCAAAGAGGCCTTTCTGAAAAAACAGGGTTATCCTTGGGAATGGTAAACAGACTTTTAAAAAAATTCATCAAAAAAGGGTTTGTTAAATTAGAAAGGTTAAACAACAAGAGTTTCAGGTACATACTAACCCCAGAAAGATTCAAAAAAAAGAGTAAAAAGACAATAGGGTATATGAAAATATACTATAGAAGAATATTGCTGATAAAACAAAACATAAAAAGAATAATACAAACATATATAAAGACATTAAAGAAGAAAAAATACAATTTTAATAGTGTCTCAGCCAAATATCGCATCTTTTTTTATTGAAATAGCTTCTGAGTTATCCCAAAAATTAAAAAATTTTAAAATAATATTCAAATTGCATCCTGGTGAGTGGCGTTTTAAGGAAAAATACGATATGCACTTTGAAAGTTATAATAACATATTTGTGGAAACAGGTACAGATATTTATAAACTAATAAAAAAAAGTGAGTATATAATAGGTCATACTTCTACATCTTTATTTGAGGCTTATGGCTTTGATAAAAAAATATTTGTATACGATGATTCATTATCTCAAATTTACATTCCCATAGAGATTGGAATGAGGTTTAGAAATGTAGATGATTTATTAGATAAGATAAAAAATAAATATTCCGCTAAAAATCATTCTGTAAATATCGATTATTTTTTTAATAGAAATTGGAAAGAAAACTACATAAAATTCTTGAAAGAAGAAATTAATTTGAATATCTAAAAATTGGAGGGTAATTTAAATGTTAAACGGTAAAACTATACTCATTACAGGTGGAACAGGGAGCTTTGGGAAAAAATTCATAGAAATGATATTTGCAAATTATGAACCAAAAAAAGTTATAATATACTCAAGAGACGAATACAAACAAAGTTTAGTAAGGCAGAAATTTTCGAACGAATTGACCAAGGAACAATTTTCAAAACTTAGATTTTTCATTGGAGACGTAAGAGATAAAGACAGATTATATAGAGCATTCAATGGAGTAGATATAGTAATACACGCAGCGGCGTTAAAACAGGTACCTTCCTGCGAATACAATCCATTTGAAGCGATCAAAACAAACATAAACGGTGCGCAAAACGTGATAGATGCTGCATTGGACAGAGGAGTAAAAAAAGTAGTAGCTTTGTCCACAGATAAAGCCGTGAATCCTATTAATTTATACGGTGGAACGAAGTTAGTTTCAGATAAACTATTTACCGCTGCGAATGCCTATTCCGGAGGAAAAGGACCTATATTTTCTGTCGTAAGGTATGGAAACGTTGCGGGTAGTAGAGGATCAGTGATTCCGTTTTTTAAAAGTTTAATAGAAAATGGAACTGATGAATTACCCATAACCGATTTTCGAATGACGAGGTTTTGGATAACTTTAGACCAAGGTGTAAAATTGGTATTCAAGGCTTTGGAAGAGTCAAAGGGTGGAGAAGTCTACGTTGCCAAACTTCCATCTTTCAGAATAATTGATTTGGCTAAGGCGCTGAAAGAAGATTGTAAATTGAAAGAAGTGGGGATTAGAGAGGGAGAAAAAATACACGAAGTGATGATTAGCAAGGATGATGCGAGATTTACATATGAGTATGAAAAACACTACATTATCTATCCTCATTTTAACTGGTGGAGTGTAGATACTCACTTTACAAACGGTGGGAAACCTGTGGAAAAAGATTTTGAATACAATTCTGGTACCAACAAACAATGGTTATCAGTGGATGACTTAAGAGAAAGAATAAAGAAATTAGACTTAGAATAATAAAGGGATGATGAAAATGGGAATACCATATGGGAGGCAATGGATAGATGAAGAAGATATTAAAGAAATTGAGAATGTACTAAGAGGAGATTGGTTAACTCAAGGTCCTCAAGTTGAAAAATTCGAAGAAGAAATAGCCACTTATGTGGGAGCAAAATATGCAGTAGCTTTTAACTCAGGGACTTCTGCATTGCACGGAGCAATGTTTGCAGCAGGAGTAAAAGAAGGCGATGAAATAATTTCTTCACCCATAACCTTTGTTGCTTCCACAAACGCTGGATTATATCTTGACGCTAAACCTGTATTTGTTGATATCGATGAGAGCACTTATTGTATTGACATAAACAAAATTGAAGAAAAAATTACTCAAAAAACGAAAGCTATAGTACCAGTCGACTACGCGGGGTATCCTGTTGATATAACAAAGATCAACGATATAGCTAAAAAATATAATTTGGTTGTTATTGAGGATGCAGCCCATGCGCTGGGCGCAGAAAGAAATGGAATCAAAGTTGGGACACAAGCAGATATGACTATGTTTTCGTTTCATCCTGTTAAACATATAACAACAGGTGAAGGGGGAATAATAACAACCGATAATAAAGAATATTATGAAAAGCTAAAGATATTTAGAACTCATGGAATAACCAAAGAAAATATGTCTCAAAATCCTGGACCTTGGTATTATGAAATGCAAGTTTTAGGGTACAACTATCGCATTACTGATATACAATGCTCCCTTGGAAGAAGTCAATTGAAAAAACTCGAAAAATTTATAAAAAGAAGGTTAGAAATAGCTCAAAAATATGATACAGCGTTTAAAAATAATCCGAATATTGAAATACCGCCAAAAAGTGAAAACTCCAAACATGTTTACCACTTATATCCAATTTTAGTCCCCAAAGAAGCAAGAAGTGAGATATTTCATAAGCTGAGAGAAAAAGACATTTACGTTCAAGTTCATTATATCCCTGTCCATACACAACCTTATTATAGAACAAATTTTGGCTACCAATATGGGGATTATCCAAAAGCTGAAGAGTTTTACGAAAGAGAAATATCTATACCTATATTTCCTAAACTAGCCGATTATGAACAAGAATACATAATAGAAACGTTAAATGAAATCACTAAGTGAGAAATCTATGAACAGAAAGGGGGGGGTCTTCGAATGAAAGAATTTAAAATAGGAGCCAAAGTAGTTGGAGGAGTAGCTCCTGTTTTCATTGTAGCAGAGATGAGTGCAAATCATTTAAAAAATTTCGATATTGCAGTAAAAATCATAAAAGAAGCGGCAAAAGCTGGGGCAGATGCTATCAAATTACAAACTTACACGCCTGATACGATGACACTAAACGTGGATAACGATTATTTCAAAATAAAACAAGGAACAATTTGGGACGGTAGAACTCTTTATGATTTATATCAAGAAGCTTACATGCCTTGGGAATGGCAACCGAAATTACAAAAAATCGCTAAAGAAGAAGGATTAGAGTTTTTTTCCACTCCATTTGACAAAACGGCGGTAGATTTCTTAGAAGATATGGAAGTCCCAGTATATAAAATAGCGTCCTTTGAAATAAATGACATCCCGTTAATCGACTATATAGCAAAAAAAGGTAAACCAATAATACTTTCAAACGGTGTAGCTGAAATCTCTGATATAGAACTGGCTATAAAAACTATAAGAAAAAATGGTATAAACGATATAGCTTTGCTAAAATGTACTAGTTCCTACCCAGCACCGATTGAAGAAGCAAATTTAAAAACAATACCCAACATGGCAGAAACATTCAATGTGGTTGCTGGTTTATCTGATCACACTCCTGGAATAGTAGTACCTATAACTGCAGTCGCTTTGGGTGCAAAGATAATCGAAAAACATTTCTGCTTAGACAGAAGTCTTGGTGGACCAGATGCTAAATTTTCTCTCGAGCCTGATGAATTTAAGCAAATGGTTGTAGCTGTTAGAAATGCAGAAAAAGCAATAGGAAGAGTGAATTATGAATTATCTGATAAGCAAAAAAAATCTAAAGAACATTCAAGATCCATATTTGTAGTGGAAGATATTAAAGTAGGAGAAGAATTTACAGAAAAGAATATTAAATCCATAAGACCTGGTTTTGGATTGCATCCTAAATATTATAGTTATATACTTGGAAAAAAAGCAAAAAGAGACATTAAGAAGGGGGAACCCCTCGAATGGAATCAAATAACTTAATATACTTTGTAAATTTTTTTAATCTAAACTCAGAATATAAAAATAAAATCAGAGAATGGAGAAATCAGTGGTTTGTTAGAGAAAAAATGATAAACAAATCTATTATTTCAAAAAAAGAACATGAAGAATTTATGACTAATTTATCTAAAGAAGATATGTTCTATTTATTTTTTTTCAATAGAAGACCTTTTGGAGTCGCTTCATTAAAAAAATTTGACAGTATTAATTATGAATATGGACAATATTTAATTAAAAAAGATGATTTTAATTCAGGTTTAGGAATAATAATGGAATATGTTATCCATAACAAATTTTTTAAAAATAACAATGATAAAAAAATATTGTGCAGAACAAAAACAAATAATGACAAAGTTATTAAAATACATAATAAATTCGGGTATAAAGATAAAAAAATTATTAAAATTAACGATGAAAATTATTTATTACAAGAAATAAATTATAACGACTGGGTCAGTAATAAACAAAATATAAAAACAACTTTAGAAAAAATATTTAAAATAAATTTAGAAGAGGTGACAGAATGGAAAGAAAGTTAATAGAATTAGTTAAAAAAATATTAAATATAGAATCCATAGAGATAGATACAAATAAAGATCAAATTTCAGAATGGGATTCCTTAGCTAATTTACAAATAATTGCAGAAGTGGAAGAAAAATTTAACGTTAAAATACCTTTTGAAAAAATATCTGAAATAAAAAATATAAGAGATATTCTTAATATTATAAAGAGTGAATAAATGGAACACAAATGATTTTAGGAATTTATTCAAAGTGATTGAAAGCATAATAAACCTCGTAAATAAATTTAAACATCTGTTAGAATCAACGAACGTTGAGAAACTTGAAGAATGGATAGAAAAAGCAAGTAACTTAAAAATCAGAAAGATAGATAAATTTGTGAAGGTGTTAAAAAGGGATATGCAAGCGGTTAGAAATGCTATTATATTATGAATACAACAATGGACTAGCAGAAGGTTCTGTGAATAAACTGAAAGTTATTAAAAGGATAATGTATGGAAGAAACAAATTTGAGATGCTGAGAAAGAAAGTTCTTTTTCTAGGAAATAATGGATAGGATTCAACAATCAGTGGAAAGAACCAGTATTTAGTTACCCATAGCACCATTTTTAAGTTTCACAGCTAAGTATAATATGCTTGTTATAAAGAGGTGAGTTATAATGATAATCGGAGTTTATTCAAATGTAACCCAAGAAGGAATTTGTAGAAAGTTAGAAAGAGTTTTTGAAGATATTAAAAAACCTGCAGGATACGGCAATTGGTATTTACCCTTATTAAACAATGATATAGAGGAAGACATAATATTTATTATTTTAGATGGACTAGAGTTGTTTAGAAATATTGAAGACATGGAAAAGGAATTAAGCAACTATATAAATATAATTGAAAAAGCAGTTAAAGATAATTCAGATAAAAAATTTTTTGTATCATCTATCGATGTACACGAAGACAGTATACATGCGATTAAAGATTTCAATATAAAAGATCAAGAAATTGAAAATAATTGGTTAAAACACTTACATAAACTGAATAACGATTATCCCAATTTTTTTATTTTTGATTTAAAAGAGTTAATTACTAACGTAGGTAGAAAAAATTTTTATTCTAAGAAATTGTGGTACTTAGGTGGGATGAAATTTAGTAATTTTGGGGAAAATATGATAGTTGAAGAGATTACTAAAATAATTAATGCTCTTGAAAAATCAAGAAAGAAATGTCTTGTTTTAGACTTGGATAATACCCTTTGGGGAGGAGTAGTTGCAGATATAGGAATTGGAAATATTGAACTTTCTGAATTTAAAGAAGGTGCAAGATATAAAGACTTTCAAAAAAGGATAAAAGAACTAAAAGAATTAGGTGTTTTATTAGCGATATGTTCAAAAAATGAAGAGAATTATGCAATGGATGTATTTGAAAAAAATAAAGAAATGGTTTTAAAAAATGATGATTTCATCATAAAAAAAATCAATTGGCAGCCTAAATCAAAAAATATTTCTGAGATAGCAGAAGAACTTAATATAGGTTTTGATTCAATTGTTTTTATAGATGACAGTCCTTTTGAAAGAGAAGAAGTTAAATCGAATTTACCGCAAGTAATTGTCCCTGAATTTCCAGAAGATACTTCGGAATTGGAGAATTTCATAATTGATGTTTATAAAAATTACTTTTATACGATAAATCAGACAGAAGAAGACAAAAAGAAAACCAAGATGTACCTTGACAATATTAAAAGGGAAACAGAAAAAAAGAAGAGTGCTTCAATTGATGAGTTTTTAGAAAAATTAAATACAAAAATATACCTATGGAAACTCAAACCAGAGAATTTACAAAGAGCTCATCAATTGATTCATAAAACTAATCAGTTTAACTTAACCACCAAACGTTACACTGAAAAGCAATTACAAGATTTTATGAATGATCCTTCTTATGAAATCTATGTGTCAAGGGTCGAAGATAAATTTGGAGATAATGGTACAGTTTTTCTGTTGATTGCCAAAAAAGACGATAAAAAGATATTAATTGATTCATTGATAATGAGTTGCAGGGTAATGGAAAGGTTTATAGAAGATAGGATCATATCTTATTTAGAAGACCAGTGGTTTAAAGATGGATTCGAGGAAATTGAAAGTACCTATATTAAAACAGAAAGGAACAAGCCGGTTGAAAATTTATTTGAAAGACTAGGTTATGAAGTTACATACAAAAATGAAAATAAAAAGGTATATAGATTAACTAAAACAATTAAACCGAATAGAAAAAAAATAGGCGAGTTGATCGTTGAATGAGGATACACCATATTGGATATGCCGTAAAAAATATTGACGAGGCTTTTAAACTTTTTAAGGTACTAGGCTTTGAAAAAGTGAATGAAAAAGTGGTGGACGAAGAAAGAAAAGTAAAAATATTATTTGTAAAAAACAATGAATATTTAGTCGAACTTATAGAACCTTACGGGAACAATTCTCCCATAGATAATATACTAAAAAATAGTGGAAGTACTCCTTACCATATATGCTATGAATCAAAAGATATTCTAAAAGATATTGAAATGTTAAAAAGCGAAGGATTTGTTTTAATCAGTGAATTATCCGAAGCACCCGCAATTAATAATCAAAAAGTTTGTTTTTTGTATAATAGAAAAGTAGGAATAATAGAAATTTTAGCAGAATAAAATTATTGCTTTAATCATGCGGAGGTTTAAAATGTGTAATTACAATGAATTTTATAAAATAAATGAGAAATTTAAAGTAATAAAATGTGAAGAATGTGGATTTTGGCATGTTTATCCATACCCTGATGACGAAACATTAGATACATTTTATAGAAAAGATTATTCAGATAACCTTAAAAAACACAATTTATTTAGAAAAGTTAATTATTTTAAAAATAAGAAAATTGATAATATTTTGGATATAGGTTGTGGAAATGGAGAGTTATTAGATGAATTTAAAAAACATGAATTTAAAACATATGGAATTGAACCATCAGAAAAAGCTTCTTTAAATGCAAAAAAAATCATGAAGTTATTAATTCTTCATTAAAAGAAAATTTATTTGAAAGAAAATTTAATTTAATATCGCTCAATCTTGTTTTAGAACACGTTAAACATCCATACAATTTTATAAAAAATATTTTAAACAATTTTTTGGAAGAAGATGGATATTTACTAATTGAAATACCTAATGATTTTAATGAGCTTCAAATAATATACCACGTAAATAATCATTTAGAAAATGAGATACCATATTGGATTCATTTTCCAGATCATTTGAATTATTGGAATTTTAATACATTTAGTAATTTTATTGAAAAATTAAATTTAAAGATAGTCTTTCAAACTTCGAGTTATCCTTTAGAAATGTTTTTGCTTTATGGTGATGATTACATCAAAGATAGTGAAAAAGGTTCTATTATTCATAAAAAACGTTTAAATTTTGAAGAAAATATCATTAAAGCAAAAGGTTTAGAATATTTATCTGATTTTTATACGCATTTATCGAAAAAAAACATTGGAAGGACAATTGAAGTTATATTAGAAAGGGTTTAAAAATGAAGATAATATTTAGAACGAATGGTGGAAAAGATATAGGTTTAGGTCATGTTTATAGGTGTATTTCTTTAGCTCAAGCTATAAGAGACGTGGCGGGCAATATAATAATCTCATTTGTTGCAAACAAAGAAGTAAAAACACTAATAGAAGAATATAAATTTGAATTCATTAGTTCGGATTCTTTTGATAATAAAGATATTCAAATAATCGAAAGTCAAAAGCCATCTGTAATAATATTTGATTCTTATTTAGCCAATAATGGTTATTTGAAAAATTTAAGCAAAATAAGTAAATTAATAATTTTTGATGATAACAATGATGCATATGATTCTTCTATCCCTTATAGAATAATTAACGGAAATTTACACGCTTTTTCTTTAGATTATACTAATAAACATGAACATTTTTTGGGTCCTAAATATTTAGTTATGAAAAAAGAATATTGGGAAAATAAAAAAGCAAAGAACAAGCGAGAGGATAATTCACGAAAAAATAACGGAAAAGATGCCAATGTTATTAGTGTTCTTATAACAACTGGTGGAACTGATTTCAATAAAATCATGCTTCAATTTATTAGGGCGTTTAAAGGGGTAAAAATAAATAAAAAATTAGTAATAGGTCCTTTATACGAAGAAGAATATATTGAAAAAATTGAAAAAGAAGTTTTTAACGATGAATCTTTTGAATTAATATACAAACCGAAGACATTGAAAAATTACATTAAAGATTCTGATTATATAATAACCGCTGCTGGTTCAACTATATATGAAGTGTTGACATTAGATAAGTTCCCAATAATATATGTTTTGGCTGATAATCAAAAGGCAATTGCTAAGGAATTAGAAAAATATGGGATAATAAATTTAGGGTACTATCCGGAGATTGATTATAATTATGCTAAAAAAATTATAGTATCAAAGGAATATGAAAAAACAAAGGAACATTCAATGATTGAAATGTTGTTCGATATGTTCGACGGTAATGGAGCTAAAAGAGTTGCAGAAGAGATTGTAAAGGAGATTCGTAAATGAAAAACTTAGCAATAATACCTGCCAGAGGCGGAAGTAGAAGAATTCCGAAAAAGAATATAAGAGATTTCCTAGGAAAACCAATAATAGCTTACTCGATTGAAGCAGCAATACAGAGTGATCTTTTTGACGAAGTGATGGTTTCTACTGACGATGAAGAAATAGCTGAAGTTGCGAAAAGATATGGAGCAAAAGTACCGTTTTTAAGAAGTCCACAAACAGCAAATGACTTTGCAACCCTTACTGATGTTGTAAAAGAGGTACTGGAAAAATATAGAGAAAAGGGAGAAACTTATGATTATTCATGTTTAATACTCGCAACCGCTCCTTTTGTTAAAGCTGAAAAATTGATACAAGCGTACAACTTATTAACAGAAAACAATGTTGATTCAGTGATTACGGTGACAGAGTACAGTTTCCCAATACAAAGATCGTTCAAAATAGAGCAAGGCTATTTGAAAATGAATTGGCCAGAAAATATGAATAAAAGGTCGCAAGATTTGGAAAAAACTTACCATGATGCTGGTCAATTTTGTTTTTTTAAAACAGAAGAATTTTTCAAACAAAATAAATTATATATGGAAAAATTGCTCCCTATAATTCTGGATAATATAGAAGTGCAAGATATCGACAGTGAGATTGACTGGAAATTAGCAGAATTAAAATATCAGGTGATTAATAACCAAAAATGAATGAAAAGAAAGAAATAAAAACGAGAAAGGTGCTTAACCATTTCAACTATAAACAAAATAGGTTCTATCACGAAAATAGTGGGTAATTAAGCTGGAGTTAAATTAAGTTTACCAAGGGCAATAAAGATAGT
>NZ_JBSVZD010000039.1:0-17732 GCF_054051725.1 Petrotoga sp. DB-2
CTCAACAAAAAATCTCTGTAATACCTTTTTCATCATCTCTTCAGTCTATTCTATCAACCATATTTGACAAGGAGCCTTGGGTGTAATTGACTCTCTTCACCTCAGATTTGGTACAAATGCTATTAATTGGCTTTTGAAAAACAAAACTAGTATAGTGTAATAACTCATAACTGGAGGGGAAAAAATTGAGAAAACTTTATCGTTCCAGAGAAAATAAGATTTTAGCCGGTGTTTGTGGAGGCTTAGGTGAGTATTTCGAAATTGATCCAGTTATCATACGACTTTTGTGGATTGTGTTAAGCCTAGTTTGGGGATTTGGGGTTATTTTGTACATAATCGCAATTTTTATAATCCCACCGCAACCTCAAGGAAATCGTTATTCTGATGAACATTTAGAAGAAACACCCGGAACCGAGCACCATCATATTTCACATAATCTAGAAGATGAAGACAGAAAAGTCGTTATAGGGTTGTTTGCATTACTATTTATCGTAATTGGGCTAATTATTTTGGTAAGTATAATAACTCCTTCGACATTTTTCTTTAGAAATTTTATCAAAATCGTGATAAGTATATTATTGATCGGAATTGGGGCATATTTGATTTCCAAATCAAGAACAAAAAAATAGTTCAGGCCTTCCTGAAAAGTTATATAGTTCCCTTTATCTTGAAAGTCGAAAAGGGCCTTTTGGCCCTTATTTTTCAATAGGCAAAAACAAAGAAAACACAGTTCCTTTTCCAACTTCACTCTTCACTTCTATTCTTCCATCATGAGCATTAACGATCTCTTTAACAATTGCCAATCCTAATCCAGTACTTTTTTCACTGCTTGTCCTTGCTTTATCTCCCCTATAGAAACGATCGAATATTCTATTTAAATCTTCTTTAGGAATACCTCTACCAGTGTCTTCTATAGATATTTTAGCAAAATTACCTCTTTTAACAGAAGAAATAGTAACTTTTCCTTCATCCGTATACTTTAAAGAATTATCTAAAATATTTATAATAGCTTCTTTTAATTTATCTTTATCTGCCCTGATATATAGCTCTTCCAACTTTGCAACTTCTAATGCTAAACCTTTGTTGTGGTACAAAGGACTAACTTTTTTTATTACTTCTCCCAACAAAGATTTCAAATTAGTTTTGGTAAAACTGTAAAATTGAGTTTTGTTATCACTCCTGGCTAAAAAAAGCAATTTATCTATAATTTCTGACATATAAGAAGTTTCTTCTAAGATCAACTCTAAAGATTTTTTATACTCCTCTATCGACCTGTCTTTTTTCAAAGACAAACTACTTTCCGCTTGTATTATCGAAAGTGGGGTTCTTAAATCGTGAGAAACATCTGCGGTGAATTGCTTCTGTTGTTCAAAGGCTTTTTCAAGTCTCGAAATCATTTGATTCAACGTGGAAGCTAGCCTTCCCAACTCATCTTGCGTTTTTACTTTTATCCTTTCATTTAAATTATTTTCTTCGATATTTTTTGCCGTATCTATAATTTTTTCAACAGGTTTAAGAGAACTATCGGCATAAAAAAATCCCCCTATCCCAGCCAGGATCATTACCAAAACACCAGTTGATATCAGAATCATTTTCAAACGAGCCAAAACATTCTCTATCTCATTAGTAAATCTTCCAATGATTATGACAACATTCGAATTTTCTTTTAGCTTTGCAGTTGAAACATAAAATCTAGTGTTCCAATTGAAGTCGGTGGTTAAATTGAAGAAAAATGTTTCGCCTGCATTGGCTTTTTGTACCTTCCCCTGAATGTCTGGTATTTTTATAAGATAGCCATAAAACCTTAATAAACTAGCATCATCACTATAAATGTAAATCATTTCGTTTGGCAACGCTTTTATATTTTCAATATCTTCAACATTTTCTGTTTTTTCTAATACTCCTTTAAAATCACCCATTCTTGTCAACAAAAAATTATCAATATTATCATATAGGCTGTAGCTTAAAGCATAATAAGAGCTCAGCCCAAATACTAAAAGCAAAATGGCCATTATTAGTAAGTACCAAACGGTCAATTTGAACTTTATGCTCTTAAAAAAACCTAAGATACCGTTAACCTGTAACCAGCTCCTCTAACAGTTTCTAGAATTTTACCCTCTTTATCTCCAATTTTCTTTCTCAATCTTCTTATATATACATCTATAACGTTTGAATTCCCTTCAAAGTCGATATCCCACATTTTCTCCTCAAGAATAGTCCTTGTAACTACTATTCTTGGGTTTCTCATAAAATACTCCAAGATATTGTATTCCTTTGGGGTTAATTTCAATTTTTTCTCTCCCATCCAAACCTCTCTTGTTAAGGTGTTTAAAGTTAAATCTCCCACTTTAAGAATCGGGTTGCGGGTAAAACTTTCTCTTCTTAGCAGAGATCTAACCCTTGCAAATAATTCATCGAAATCAAAAGGTTTTACCAAATAATCGTCTGCTCCGGAATCTAAACCCTTAACTCTGTCTCCCACACTATCTTTTGCAGTTAGCATCAATATTGGAGTATTGATATTTTCTTTCCTTAAATTTTGACAAACGGTTATCCCATCTTTTTTTGGTAGCATTATATCTAAAATTATCAAATCGTATGAAGAATATTTTGCATAGTTTTCTGCTTCTTCTCCATCGTAAACAACGTCGATACAGTATCCTTCTTCCGTAAGTCCCCTTTTTATTATATTAGCAAGTTTTTCTTCATCCTCAACAACAAGGATTTTCATACTATCCACCTCGATAATTAATATTCTATCACAACTAATTTTCTGACTTTCAAATTAAAGTTTTATGAAAAAAATAACTTTTTAATCATTCATTTTTTTTACTATAAAACTTTCAGTTTAAGTTAAGTTCACTCTCATAGGAATTTCATTCCTGAATTATAGACTAATAGTGTAAAGGGTGGAGGGAAGGGAATACCAAAACAAGGAGGTGAAAGAGATGACCAAAAGACTATTAGGAACACTGATTATAGTGACTTTTCTAATCAGTGGATTCGTGTTTGCTCAGTTACCTGAACAACCACCTGCAACATCAGAAGAACCAGGAGAATTAGTGGGAGTTCCAATAGATCAACTAATACAAACCGTCAAAGCCACAATACCGGAAGGAACCCTAGTTTCTATAACTGCTGATAAAGGACTTTTCGGTAAAGATAAAGGCACTTACACTTTCAAATTCGACGATGGAACAGAAGTTCAAGTGGACAAACAAACCGGAGAAATATTGTCCACGAAGGAAGGGCAAACTCCATCTGAAGAAACTTTGAACCTCTTATCCATGGTAAACATATCTTTAGAGGAAGCTGTAAAAACTGTTGTAAGTGCATATCCCGAAAATATGTTTCAATCAGCAAAGATAGAAGCAGATGAAACAGGTAATCCTGTTTACACAATTGAACTCTCTGACTTAACAGTGAAAGTGAATCCATCTAATGGTGAAATAATTTCTCCTGAAGGAGAAGTAGAGATGCCACAACCCACTGAAAGTATGCCGAGCGAATCAGGGATTTCCACTGAAGAAAGTACTCCCGGGACTTCCACTGAAGAAAGTACCCCCGGAGAATTTGAACCTCCACTAAATGAAAACTTCTAAAATCCTCCCAGTTCAACTTCCCCTGCAAAAAATCTGCAGGGGAATTTTTAAATATTAACAAACCACATGAAAAAAGCTGCCATTGAAGCTATCGTCAAATTATCGTTTAACCAACTACCAAACCCTTCCACCACAGTTGCCGAAAGAGCACCCACAATCAAGCTCACATAAGCAAAAGATAATACACCTGCTACAGGTCCGGCTATTTTCCAGGCGTTAGTTGTGCTGACATTTTTAGTTCCTTGTTTTCTAATATCCTTTCCAGAAAAAATTTTTGCAAAAATAAAACTCCATGGTATCGAACCGATAAGATAACTTGCAACCAACGAGATAAAAAATTTTATATATTGATCACCTCTTATTTTTAATTATACTCTACTTTTCAAATCTTTAGAAAAAATGAGAAAAATCAACCTAATCAAAAATATTTGCATTTAATTGGATTACATTGACCATAATTAAGTAAAATCAAGTTTGACTTTTTGTTTATTTTAATTTAAAATGGATATGAATAAATTCGATTTTAGAATGAATTAATTAAAGGAGTTAGAAAAACATGCCTAAAAGCAGGAGGTGATTTATAAACGGTAAAAAAGACTCATTATTTGTCGAAGATGATAACAAGTACTCTGATTCTTGGAGATTTAAAAAAACCAAATTACAGGAGGTGTTTGTGGTGAAAAAGTTTTTTTTAGTGATATTGGTTGTTTTTCTGGCAAGTTTATATATGGCTGTTGATCTAACAATGTACGTTTCGGATGAAATTATGGCAAGAAATATGTCTTATATCGTGGAAATCTATAAAAAAGAACATCCAAATGTGAATATTGATGTTGTTGCCCTTCCTTATTATGGAGGGTTCATGCAAAAAGTTTCTCTATCAATTATGAGCGGTGAAGTTCCCGATTTAATTCAAATAACAACAGCTTATATCCCTCAAGTTGACGACTATCTCATAAATCTGTCCCCTTACATCCAAGACAATTTTGGAATGTCTCCACAAGAATTTAAAAATCAGATATACGATGTAACTAGTATTTATATGGGGAGTGGAGATATTATTCATGCTGTTCCTCTTGAATTTACAGTTACAGGATTGTGGGTAAATAAGGAAATGTTTGAAAAAGCTGGGATAACTTATCCTCCTTTGGGAGGAAGAGAAGAGCCGTGGTCTTGGGAAGAGTTTAAAGAAACTTTATCAGAGATTAAAAAAGCAAACAAAATACCATATGCACTTTCTTTTGATTACTCCACTGATAGATTCTTTAGTTATTTAAGCTTATGGGATATACGTGTTTTAGATGACGAATTAAATTTTGTGTTGGATACGTACGAAAATGCAGAAATTGCGATACAAGAATTTCTTAACCTTTTTAAAGATGGTTATATTCCCAAAGCCGAATGGTTAAGTGGACAAGCAGCAGATCAAGATTTTTTTAGTAGAAGAACCGCGGCGTATTGGTCAGGAAGTTGGCTGCTACTTCAAGTTTTGGATGTTTCAGAAAGCACTGGAAAAGTATTTGATCCTGCCTTTTTCCCGGAAATTAACAGTTGGTTTGGAGTTCCAGGAGGAAGCTTTCTAGGAGCTTTTGAAACTGGTAATTCAGAGAGGGAACAAGCAGCAATAGATTTTATAATGTGGATGGCTGATAAAGATGATGGATATCTCGAATTGATGAAACACGGGTATTATCTAACAGCCTATCAAAATCATCAGATCGACTATGAAAATGAAAAAATGAACGAAGTGGCAACGGTATTTGGGCAACTGGGTGAAAGAGCCCCTGTGTGGACTGCCTCATCACGTGCTAATGAGGTTTGGAGTCGACTATACGAACCAATTAGGAAACAATTATCTCTTGGTATTACGGGAGAAGTAACTCCAAAAGAAATAATACAAAATACCAAAGCAGAATATGAAAGAATAATGGAAGACCTTGCAGAATAGAAATAACAATTTCAGCTCCCTGAATTTCCTAACTTGGGGAGCTGGGATTTTTCAAAAGGAGGTTCTCAAGTATAATGCATAAGTGGATAAAAAATAGATTTATTTTTTCTATTCCGTCGTTAATATTTTTTGGTATTTTCGTCTTACTACCGATAATCTTGATTTTTTATCTTTCCTTTTATTCTTGGGACTTGTTACATCCGATGAAGTTCATAGGATTAAAAAACTTTGTAGACCTTTTTTCAGACAAGTGGTTTTGGAATTCGATTTTTGTATCTTTTAAATATACTTTCTTATCGGTCCCAATAACTTTTATGCTTTCATTGATCTTAGGTGTTTTTTTGCAAGATGAAGATAAATTCTCAAAAATCTTTAGAGCATTCTTTTATTGGCCTTATATGGTCCCTTTGGTTGCAGCTGGTACAATGTGGAAGTGGTTGTTATCGACTGATACAGGTCTGGTAAACTCAATTTTATCTCGACTAAACTTTAACATTGTATCCTGGTTAGAAACCCCAAACTTAGCTTTATTATCAGCAGTATTGGTTCAAGTATGGGTATTAACAGGATTCATGATGATGCTTTTTATTACTGGATTACAAAATATTCCTCATGAACTCCAAGAGGCAGCTATCGTTGATGGAGCAAATAAATTCCAACTTTTTTGGTATGTTACCTTTCCATTATTAAGAAATACAAATATATTAGTGCTTATACTTTCAACCGCTTATTGCTTTAGAAGTTTTACAATAGTCTACATTCTCACTACAGGTGGACCCGGATATGCAACAACCGTGGCACCTCTGTATATTTACCAACAAGCTTTTTCTTCTTATAGAATAGGTTATGCCTCTGCAATGAGTTTAGTGTTCCTTATTATTGTGTTTATAATTTCCTACTTGGCTTTAAAGGCACAAGGTACAAAAAGCGAGGAGAGAGCATGACAAGAAAAATAGTTGTTATCATTTTAGCTATTATTTTTATGATCCCGGTTTACTGGACAGTAGCTTCTTCATTTAAAACGATGGGAGAAATCTACCAATATCCTCCTACTTTTTTCCCTCAAAATTTTTCACTTGAAGGATATATAAGCATCTTTAAAAATCTGGATGTGATGAGATACTTAGGAAATACTTTATTCGTTGCAATAGTTTCTACTTTTTTTACAGTGTTTCTTTGTTTAACTATAGGGTACAGTTTAGCAAAAGGAACTTTTAAAGGCCGATCATTTTTAACTAATTCGATAATGGTTACACTATTCATTACTGCTCAAGTTACTATGGTGCCTCTGTTTATAATAATTAGAAGACTGGGCCTAATGGATTCTCTATGGGGTTTAATTATTCCAGCGGTATTCACTCCCACAGGGACTTTTACAGCTGTACAATATATGAGAGATATACCCAACGAATTCTTGGAAAGTGCGAAGATAGATGGTGCAACAGAGATGCAAATATTTGCTAAAATAATCGTGCCTCTTTCAAAACCTTTAATAGCTGCTTTATCTATTTTTTCATTTACTTGGAGATGGAACGATTTTATCTTACCTTTGATAGTCATCAACAGAAGTGAATTATACACTATTCAACTAGCTCTTTCAAGCTTGCAAGGGCAATATGGAATTCCATGGAACGAAATTTTAGCCTTAACCGTACTATCAATTATTCCGACCTTGATAATATTTTTGCTATTCCAGAACTTGTTCATGAAAGGTTTAACAGCTGGTGGTTTAAAATATTAAAATGTTTAAATTGATTTAAAAAGTATATTCTGAATTTAAATATGGAGGTGTAGAAATGCCAGTTAAAATTTCTTTTATAGGAGCAGGTAGTGTTAGGTACACAGTGAAATTAGTAGGAGATTTAGCAAAAACAAAGGAATTAAACGGAAGTTTAATCTCTTTCATGGACATCGACGAAGAACGATTAAATGCCGTAGATAACCTAGCTAAAAGATACACCGAAGAAATAGGTGGTAACCTTAAATTTGAGAAAACTACCAACCGTGAAGAATCTTTAAAAGATGCAGACTTTGTTATAAACACAGCATTATACAGGGCACCAGGCCATGAAGATGGTTATGTAAGTTATGAAATCATGCGTGATGTTGCAGAAAAATATGGTTACTACAGAGGAATAGATAGTCAAGAATTCAACATGGTATCGGATTATTATACATTTACAAACTACAATCATTTAAACTTATCACTAGATATAGCCAAATCAATTGAAAAAATATGTCCGAATGCATGGCTTATACAAACTGCTAACCCTGTTTTCGAAATTACACAATTGATTAAAAGGCTGACTAATGTAAAAGTAGTAGGCTTTTGTCATGGGGTTGGAGGTGTCCACGAAGTTCTTAAAACTTTAGGATTAGAAGAAAACGAAACTGATTGGCAGGTAGCTGGAGTGAACCACGGGATTTGGTTGAACAGATTTTTATACAAGGGCGAAGAGGCTTACCCAATCTTAGACAAATGGATAGAAGAAGAATCAAACAATTGGCAACCAAAAGACCCTTGGGATACTCATTTAGCTCCAGCGGTTATCGATATGTACAAATTCTATGGATTATTGCCCATAGGAGATACAACTAGAAACAGCACATGGAAACATCATCATAGTATACAAGCAAAAAAGAAATGGTATGGAAAGTTCGGGGGGATAGACAACGAAGTTGAAAGACCGAAGTTCTATGAAGAATTACGTCAAATAAAAAGAATGATAATTCAAGTTTCGAAAGATCCAAGTATCAAAATAACAGAAAACTGGCCTGAAGAATTCCCAAAAGAAAAAATGAGTGGTGAACAACAGATACCTTTTATAAACGCTTTAACTAATAATGTTGAATCAAGATTATTCTTGAATATCTTGAATAATGGAACAATAAAAAATATCCCTGACGATGTAGTGGTAGAAGTTCCTGTAAAAGTTAACAAAAATGGAATCTTCCCTGAAAAGATTGAACCAGAGTTACCAGAAAAGATCAAAAATTACTATATAATTCCTAGAATCACAAGAATGGAAATGGCATTAGAAGCCTTTATAACGGGAGATAGAACTATTTTAGAAGAAGTGTTGGTAAGAGATCCAAGAACCAAAAATTATGATGATATTCCTAAGTTGTGGGATGAGATATTCAATCTACCTTTTAACAAGGAAATGAAGGAGCATTATAGAAGGTAATAACGTGTTTAATAGAAAAGGTCCTAAAGCATGTTTCATAATTTTCAAAAACATGAAGAATTGAAGTAGAGGAGGTTAGAAAAATGTCTTTTTTGGATGAAAATTATTTACTACAAAACAACACTTCGAAGATCTTGTATAATTCAATTAAAGATCTCCCTATCTTAGATGCTCACAATCACGGAGATGTGAAAGAGATCGTTGAGGACAAAGGTTGGGATGACATATGGCAAGTTGAAGGAGCCACCGATCATTATGTGTGGGAATTAATGAGAAAAAGAGGTGTCCCCGAAGAAAAGATAACTGGAAATGCTTCAAATAAGGAAAAGTGGATGGCATTGGCTGAAGTTTTCCCTGAGTTCGTTGGCAATCCTACATACGAATGGATACACCTCGATCTGAAAAGAAGGTTTAAAATAGAAGATACCATTTCAAAGTATACGGCTGAAAAGATATGGCAAAATACTTCTTTATTACTAAAAAGTGAAAGTATGAAACCTCAACGATTACTAAAAGAAATGAACGTAGAAATAATGTGTACAACAAATGATCCAACAGAGGACCTCTCATATCATGAAAAAGCTAAAGATATTGAAGGAATAAAGATTCTCCCCACTTGGAGACCCGACAAAGCTATGAACATTGAAAAAGAAAATTGGAAAGATTTTGTAGAAAAGTTAGGAGAAATAACAAAAGAAAATATTGAACGTTTTGATGGGTTTTTAAATGCCCTTTACAAGACACACACAAAATTTGATGAACTCGGTGGTGTTTCAAGTGATCATGGGATATTTGAACCGATTTCATACCCCGTTGAAAGAGAAAAAGTAAAAGAAATATATGAAAAAGCATTTTCAAAAAAAGAGTTAACGAAACAAGAAATTTCAGACTTCAAATCCTTTATGTTCTATGAATTTGGGGCGATGAATGCTGAAAGTAATTGGGTTATGCAATTACATATTGGTGCGGTGCGAGATTATAGAGACAAGTTATATAATACTTTGGGGCCAGACACCGGAGGAGATATTTCAACTAGCAACGTTGACTTGGCAAATGGGTTAAAATACTTTTTAAACCAATTTGATGAAAAATTGAAAGTTGTTTTGTACTGTTTGGATCCATCGCTATTTCCAACCGTTGCCACAATAGCAAGGGCCTTTCCAAACGTTAGCCTTGGAGCACCTTGGTGGTTCAACGACAGCCCCTTTGGAATGGAGATGTATTTAAAATATATATCCACCATTGACCTTCTTAGCGACTTAGCGGGTTGGGTAACAGATTCAAGAAAGCTAATCTCCTACGGTTCAAGGACAGAGATGTTCAGAAGAGAGTTGTCTAACGTGGTTGGTGAAATGGTAGAAAAAGGTCAAATACCTATCAGGGAAGCATTTGATTTGGTGAGAGATATTAGTTACTTTAGACCAAAAAGGTTGTTTTTTGAAAAAATTTAGATAAAAATTATTAAACTCGGAGGTACCAATTTGATGAAAAAAGCATCCTTGTCTTCTTTAAAAGAAAATAATGCAGCACTTATTTTTCAATCATTAAGGATTAATGGCCCTATGACAAGGGCCAAAATTGCAAGAGAAACACGACTCATGCCTTCGACTGTGAGTTATATAACGAACCTTTTAATACATAAAAAGGTCTTGAAAGAAGTTGGAAGTGAGGATGTTTCTCGCGTTGGGAAAAAGGGTATTCTACTTGATATAAACTACGATAATTTCTTGTTTATTGGATATGATGTGGGTTCTGCATACTCAAGGGTTATTGTCTCAAGCGGGAAGGGCGACATCTTATATTCCAAAAGATTCGCCTCAGAGAAAAACGACAAATTGTTGAAGCAGATTTATGAAAATATAAAAATTGTTAAAAACAAATTCGACATAATCGGTATAGGGATGGCTTTTCCTGGTTATATAGACCCAGAAAGTGGTGTGGTTATAAGATCTCACAATATTGATATATCGAACTTTGAGGTTAAAAAGGTGATGAAAAAAGAGTTCAATCTGCCAGCTTACGTGGATCATAACACAATAATGATGGCACGGAACTTAATTTCTAACAATTCCCACAAAGAGAAAGATTTTTGTGTAATCAACATTGGTCCAGGTATAGGAGTAGGGATAGTAAGTAACGGAAAGATATTGAGGGGATATAAGAACGCTGCGGGAGAGTTAGGCCATGTTACGGTTAACCCCGAAGGAAGAAGGTGTAACTGCGGTAAAAATGGTTGTTTGGAAACAGAAAGCTCCAGTAAGGCGATTGTTAGAAATTACGAAGAAATATCCGGGAAAAAATTAGAGTGTGAAAGAAGTTGTGAATCAAAATTGGTGTATGAATTAGCCAAAAAAGGTGATGAAAATGCGATAAAAGCGTTTGAAAGAGCAGGAAAATATTTAGGAATTGGCATTGCTACTTTAGTCAATATTTTAAATCCAGAAAAGGTCTATATAGCAGGTGGAGTGTCAAATGGGTGGGAATTTCTCAAAGACTCCATTGAACAAAGTTACAACCAGCATATATTTTACGCAAACAAAGATGTAACTATTGAAGTTTCTTCGATAGGAGAATACATAACAGCTTGCGGGGCTGCGACTTATGCCTTCGAAAAATATGTAAGGGAAGAAATAATACCATGAGGAGGAAAATTTAAATGTTTACAATTTTATCGAAGAAGGGGATCTCTCTGGGTCTTGGAGATAGAATAGGGATTGCAACCACGGGCCATATAAAAGTTGCAAAAAAATACAACTTCTTTCCTGTTTTCGCACAACAAAGTATTAGAGAGTTAAATTTTACAGGAAGAACGTTTACTGATGTAAGAAAAGACGTACTAAACGCGCTTGTTGAAGAAAACTATCTTGGAAACAGTGGATTTGATGGAGATCATTTGAAAAGTGATGAGGAGATTCAATATGCTTTAGATTCGGGAATTACAATGCTCACTTTGGATTGTTCAGAACATATGAATAAAGATTCTTCTATAAAAGAACGCATATTTAAACAATTTTATAACAAAAGCTTTTTTGTAAACGATATGCCCATAGAATATTCAGATAAAAACGAATTGAATGAAATTGTTTCAATTTATGCCAGCGTTATCGAAAGAGTTATAGATGTATGGAACAAATTTCCAAAGGTAAATAAAAAAGAAGTATCTTTTGAAGTTTCAGTTGACGAGACAGATGTTCCAACAGATGAAAAAACACATTTTTTGATCTCTAAATATATCTACGATGAAGGAGTAAAAATAGATACACTAGCCCCGCGCTTCCCTGGGGAGTTTCAAAAAGGTATTGACTATATAGGAAATGTACAAGAGTTTAAAAAGTCTCTTATCAAACAAGACAAAATAGCCAAATACTTTGGATATAGGCTTTCCATTCATTCTGGTAGCGATAAATTCTCCATTTATCCTATAATAGGTGAAGTTACTCAAGGAAATTACCACCTAAAAACATCTGGAACCAGCTATCTCGAAGCTATTAAGGTTGTAGCTCAGAAAGATCCAGAATTCTTCAAAAAAATCTGGCAAACATGTCTTGATAAAAGAGAAGAGATGGATAAATATTACCATCTTTCCTGTAACCCATTCTCTGTTCCAAAAGATTTATCCCCAACAGAGTACCTCAAAAATCCAGATGCAAGGCAAACACTGCATGTTTCATATATGTTCGTTTTGAACCCACAATACGATTTCAGAGAAAAGTTTTTTGAGATCCTTACAAAATACCAAAATGAATACCATGAAAACGTTGAGAATCATATAGAAAAACATGTTAAAGAACTTAAAATTGAAGAAACAAAATAAAAACAAAAAACTAAGAAAACAGGAGCATTTATTAGCTAAACTTAAATAATTGCTAATAAATGCTCTTAATTGTTTATAATCAGATTTGACAAGTAAATGTTATTTTACTATAATTTTTCTGATTTAAAAAAAGAAAGTTACTTTCTTAATAAGAAAAGAAATATCCCAGCTCAAAAGTAAAATTATTGATTTTCCTAAATATCCGAAAGCATTAAAAAATGGGAAAATGCATGTTTTAGAATTTGTAAACTCAGTAAAAATATATTAATTAAGGAGAAAAGTGTATGAAAAAAGTTTATTTTGCAGTAGTAGGAGTTAGAAACTTTGCAGCAGAACATATCAAGTTTATAAAACAATTAGAAAATGAGGGAGAACTCAAATTAGCAGGAATAGGAATAGGGGTAGAAGATAGAAGGAAAAATTTTGACCTTGAGAAAAAATTTAAAAAAGAAGGAGTAGAGATTTTCTACTCGTATGATGACCTTTTAAAAAACGCTCGAGATTTTGTAGATGTAATCACACTACCGACTGCCATTCATACTCATAGCGAAATGGCAATAAAAGCTATGAAATACGGATATAATGTTTTATTGGAGAAACCTCCAGCTGCTACCGTTCAAGAAGTGGATAAAATTATAGAAGCAGAGAAAGAAACGGGAAAGTTTTGTTCGATAGGTTTTCATATGATTCATTCGAGATCTATCAGAAAGTTGAAAGAAATTATTTTGCAAGGAAAATTAGGGCGAATTAAAGAAATCAGTTGTAAAGCTATATGGCCAAGATATCGTTCATATTATACCAGAAATGAATGGGCCGGTAAAAGTATATACAACGGACATATTATATTAGATGGACCTATAAATAACGCGTTAGCCCATTACTTAAACAATATGCTTTACTTAATAGGTCCTAGTATGAACGAATCAATCGATCTTGAAACTGTGAGGGCCGAATTATATAGAACTCATACTTACATTGAAACAGAAGATACTTCATGTATAGAAGCTAAAGCAATTAATGGTACAAAGATACATTTCTATGTAACTCACGCTTCAAATAAAAAATTAGACCCCTATATGGTAATCGAAGGAACAAAAGGGAAATCCTATTGGGACTTTTCTGAAAAAACAACAATACTTTTAAATAATGGGGAAAAAAGAGAATTTGATAATGAAGGAATAGACCCTCATTTAGAAGTCTTTAGAATTGTAGCTAAAAAGCATTTAGGTATTATAGATGAATTATATTCCACACCAAAAAATTCACGACCATTTGTAGTAGCTGTAAATGGTGCCTACGACTCGGCTGAAAAAATTGTTCCTATACCAAAAAATTTCATAAAAGAATATGAAGAAGAAAATGAATATAAAACTGTTTTAAATAATATTGATGAAATAATAGATGAAGCCTTTGAAAAGAAAGTACTTTTTTCAGATATAGGAATCACATGGGCTCGTGCAACAAAAGAAATAAAAGTCAAAGAATATAAGTCTTTCAACCCATTTTTGAAAAAAGATGCTTAGGGGGTCTTTAATATGAAGTTATGCTTTGTAGGTTCAAGTGGCCATTATCATTATGTTGTAACGCCCTTAAGACTTTATCATAATCTGAACATAAATGTTGTTGGAATTGCTCCTGGTTCCAATGGAGAAAACATAGACAAATTACGTAAAGAAATAGAAGACTTAGGATATAAACCAAAAATATATGAAGATTACAAAAAAATGTTCGATGAAACTAACCCTGATATAGCCATCATTAACTGCTTTTTTGGCGATTTAGCTAAAGCTTCAATTGAAGCTTTAAACAGAAAGATTCATGTTTTTACAGAAAAACCTGTAGCCACAAACTTTGAAGATCTTGATTTATTAAAGGAAGCTTACTTAAAAAGTCAATGTTCTTTCACAGCTATGTTCGGTATAAGGTACAAACCATGGTTTTTAACAGCTTATAATTATTTAAAAAAAGGTGTTGTAGGAGAAATAAGACTTCTCAATGCTCAAAAATCTTATAAACTTGGTCAAAGAGAGCCATTTTATAAATATAGAGAAACTTATGGGGGCACTATTCCATGGGTTGGAAGCCATGGGGTTGATTGGATCCGGTGGTTTACAGAAGTAAATTTTATTTCTGTATATGCAGCTCATTCGAAAAAATACAATAATAACTATGGGGATTTAGAGACAAGTGCATTATGCCACTTTGAACTTGAAAATGAAATTTTTGCTTCATTATCGATAGATTACTACAGACCTAACAATGCTCCTACACATGATGACGATAGATTACGAGTTGTTGGCACAAAAGGAATAATAGAAATAATGCATAATAAAGTATATTTAATCGATAATGAAGTGCCTGGGATTCGTGAACTACCGTTAGAACAAGAAAAAAGCATATTTCTAGATTTTTTAAGCGAAATAGAGAAAAAAGGAAAATGTATGGTCACCGCTGAAGATTCTTTTGAAGTAACAAGGATATGTTTAAAAGCTCTTCAATCTGCCGATGAAGGAAACGTTATACTTTTATGATTTGAAAATCAAAGTAATCCTGAAAAAGCCAAAAATTACTTAGCATAGAAAAATTTTGAGAAATGAATAAATTTTTTAAAAAGGTTACCAAATGCAGCAAAAGTCATCATTTTGGAAAAAACAATAGAAAATACGTTAAAATATGGTTTAAATACAGTTTAGAAAAAAGAAGGCGATTTGGATTCGGGTTCACAAGTTTCTAAAAATAATATGATGTTTTACCATGAGGAGGCGAATATTTTATATTGAAGGTATTAAAAGTTGGTTAAAATGCATGTTCCAGAGTTTTTAAAGGTAGTATCCATTAAAATCTACAGGAGGTGGGAACTGTTTGCAAAAAAGGTGGTATTGAGTATGAGAGGGTATGAAGAAGTTTCAAACAACTTGATGGAGGTGTGAAAAAATGAAAAAGAGTTTATTGGTAATTTTTGTTTCCGTGTTACTTGTCGTGGCAGGATTTTCACAGGTAGCTGGAATTCCAAGAGAAGAAACTCTAATTGGTGATGTCTTAGCTGGGAGAGTGGCGGCGCCGAACAACTTTAATATTTTTGTCTCAACAGGTGGAAGAGCCCCTGACAGAGGGGTTCAACAATTGATGCTGGAACCATTATGGACGATTGAGCCTGCCAGGGGAGAAGTTATTAATTCTCTTGCAGCAGAAGGTCCTATCTACAACGAAGACTTCACACAGATGACGGTTAAGTTAAGGAAAGGGTGCTATTGGAGTGATAGTGTTGAAATTACTGCGGATGATATTATATATGGTATTGAGCTAACTATGAAAACCCCCGGAATGTCTTACCATGACCAGCTTAAACTTCACATTGATAAAGTATACAAAACAGATAATTACACTGTAGTATTTGAATTAAAAGAACCTAACGCACGATTCCACGCTAATTTTTTGGACAGATGGGGAGCATGGAGACCTTTCCCAAAACATATTTTTGAAAAAGTAGAAGATCCTGTATCTTTTGATTTCAACCCTCCGATAAGTAGTGGTCCATACGTTCTAAAAGATTATGATGTCGCCGGTTATTGGACACTTTGGGAAAAAAGGGAAGATTGGGATAGAACACCAACTGGGATGTTGTTTGGTGAGCCGAAACCAAAATACGTACTCTTTTATCACTATGGAGAAGCAACCAATGAAGTAATTGCACAAGCTAATCATAACTTAGACATTGCAGATATGACAATTGAAGCATTCCAAGCCCTCATTCAAAGGAATCCATACTCAAGGGGGTACAGAATAGAATACCCATGGGTGGTCAACACGGATCCTTGTATGACAGGTCTTATGTTCAATAATGATGTATATCCATACAACATAAAAGATGTAAGATGGGCATTAACTCTTGCAATAGATATAGTAGATTACATAGGAATAGCGTTTGATGGTACTGCAACTATGGGTGTACTTCACCTTCCTCCTACTCCTGCATATCAAGAATGGTACTATGAACCATTAGAAGATTGGTTGAAGAATTTCACCTTAGACATAGAAGTTAATGGGAAACCATTTAAACCGTACGATCCATCAGTTGTATTGAAAGCAGCTCAATACGCGAGGGAAAGAGGATACGAGGTACCAAACGATATAGAAACGTTGAAAGAGATGTTTGGTCCAGGATGGTGGAAATATGCACCTGATGTAGCGGAACAACTGTTAGAAAGGAATGGATTTACAAGAGATAAAAATGGCAAATGGTTGTTACCAGATGGTACACCTTGGAAAATTAATATTGTAACCGCTCCAAATCCTGCACAACCCCAACATAGAAACGCACTTGCTGCAGCCCAACAATGGAGAAACTTTGGAATAGAAGTGGAAGTAACTACCAGTGAAACCGTTACTACCCTTTCCTATCTAGGAGATTTTGAAGTTACAACTAACTGGCCTGCAATGGAACCATGGGGCGGACATCCTGATTTGTATCGCGTCTTTAATGTTTGGCATTCAAAATATTATAAACCAATAGGAGAAGTCACCGTTTCTCAAAATGGAGCCCCGTCAAGATGGAGAGATCCAAGAATGGATAAAGTTATAGAAGAAATGGAAAAGGTTGAATGGAATAGTGAGGAAAACCTACAATTAGGTATGGAAGGATTAAAAATAGCAGTTGAAGAAATGCCAACGCTTCCAACATTTTCGTATCCAGGCGTTATTGCATTAGATGAATATTACTGGACGAATTATCCAACTGCAGAAAATCCGTATATGATTCCCTATACTCATTGGCCAAATTTGAAATACGTACTCCCCTTCCTTGAACCAACAGGTAGGAAATAAAGGCTACAGATATAAATACATTGAGCCCCCTTCGGGGGGCTGGTGTAACACTTGCTATTTTTCAAGTGATACTTGCTACCAAGGATAATAAAATTTCTAGTTGTAGTATTCGTAGGAATAACGGTGGTATTTATTGTACCCAGGCTAACACCTGTTGATCCCATACAATAAGTTAAGACCAGAGTAAAAAGAACTAAAATTTTTGGATAATTATTCAAAATACTCTTTGAAATTTGAAATAATTCTTCAAAAAACAGAAAAGTAGTTAGAATTGGAAAATTTTTAGGTTCTCTTCCAAAAAGTGTGGGTAGAAAAAATGAAATATGAACAAATGATTAAATAATCTGGTATCATGT
>NZ_JBSVZD010000040.1:0-12833 GCF_054051725.1 Petrotoga sp. DB-2
CCGGGACTTTGCCTTGGGCTTCCTTCAGATTCCACCTCACGATGGACACCCTTGCCTTCGACTAGTGGTTCCCGCTATCTGGTCCACAGCGGACTTTCACCGCTTAGCTATTGCGCATGCTGGGCGCACAATATAAAATATCCCGCGAAAAGCGGGATATTTTATTATTAATATGGAAAAGTTATCTCAGGAACTTCAAATGATCCTATTTGGGAAGGATCTGATGGTATTATCAATTTGCCTTCTTTTATCAATTTTTTTAGATATTCGATTTCTACAAAGTATCTAATGGGTACCATGCTTCTTGTGTATTTCATTGGCGTTATACTTACTCCGTCTTCTTTCATGCCTAATCTAAAGACACCAGATTCAAAGGTTCTAACGGACATGGAGGCTTGAATACCTTCAAAAGCAGCTGTGTCAACCCTTTTCATTGCACTTGTTAATACGTAACCCGGAGCCATGTAATCTTGATCTACATCCACGCCTATGGCGAAAAAGTTTTTATCTAATTCATAGTATTTGTCGATGATTTGCTCTAAAGGGGCGTTTTTGGGTAGATCGTATAGATTACTTCCTTTTTCTTTAGCAGCATCAATTACCCCATTACCCGTTGGCCCAGACGCATGAAAAACAATATCTGCACCGTTTTCCATCTGTGTTAGGGCTAAACTTTTTCCTAAAGCAGGGTCGTTGAATGTGTTCGCATAACCTGATATGACTTGGACATCTTCGTTATGTAATTCATTGTATACTTTAACCCCTGCTGCGTAGCCAGCTTCGTATTTGGTGACGGCAGGAACAGGAACACCTCCTATAAACCCTACTTTTCCTGTTTTGGTCATCATTGCAGCCAAATAACCTGCCGGGAAGCTTGATTCATGCTCGTTGAAAACATAGCAAACTACGTTTGAAGGGACTATTTGTCCAGGAGAGGGTTCAATATCGATGCCAACAAAATAAACATTAGGAAATTGAGGAGCTACGTTGAACAAAACATCCGTCATCATAAAGCCCACGGCGATTACAACGTCTGAATCTCTTGCGGCGTTAGATAGATTTGGTAAATAATCAGTTTGTTCAGATGATTGGATTACTGCGATTTCTACCCCTAATTCATCCCTTGCTCTTAAAACGCCTTGCCATGTTCCGTCGTTGAAAGATTTGTCTCCTAATCCTCCTACGTCGGTGACCATGGTTACTTTGAAAGCAAAAATAGTAGAAAATAAGAACAAAACAACAAAGAAAACACTTAGGTACTTTTTCATAAAAATCGCCTCCTATGTGGTTTATAATATTATAGCATATTTATGTTTTAAAGTTTTACGAAGAGTAATTTTACATTTGGAATAACGATAGCGATATTGCATCCCTCTACGATGCAGAAGGGGTACTAATAAGTAGGGTTGAATTCTAAGGTTTTGTCCACTATAATAATAAAAAATAGTTGTAAATTGTGATTTTATGTTAAAAAAAATGCTTGAAAAAAGAGATCAGTTGTGTTATAATTCTTATGCTTAAATGAAGTTTCTATATTTACGGGGTCGTGGCGCAGCTGGGAGCGCGCTACCATGGCACGGTAGAGGTCGTGGGTTCAAGTCCCATCGACTCCACCAATATGAGGGAAGTATTCCCTCATTTTTTATATATTAAATTTTCATCATGGGTGGGCTGCGGGGTGAAAGGGCGCAAACCTATATAGAATAAATATTTTAAAAACTAAATAATTTTAAATGGGTTATAGGGTAAGGCCCCAGCGAAGGGGCGCTAACACAATTTTTTAAAGATAATATTCACCAGGGTAAGGAGGCAGAGAAATGGAAGAGTATCTCACTTTTGATGATGTGTTGTTACTACCACAGTATAGTGAAGTTGTACCGAGTAGGGTTGATACAACATCTCGTTTAGTAAAAAATATCCATTTAAAAATCCCCTTTCTTTCTGCAGCTATGGATACTGTGAGTGAATCTCAAATGGCAAAAGCCATGGCAAGAGAAGGTGCCGTTGGGGTTATTCATAAGAATATGTCGATTGAACAGCAAGCCTACGAGGTTTCAAAGGTAAAAAAGACAGAAAACGGGATTATATACGATCCCATTACAATTACTCCCGATACAACCGTTAAAGAAGCTGAAAAGATCATGAGAGAGTACAGAATTGGCGGATTGCCGGTTGTGGATGATGATAGAGTTCTTTTGGGTATATTGACTAATAGAGATATTAGATTCGAGCAAAATATGGAAAAAAGTGCCAAAGAATTGATGACTCCCTACAAAAATTTAGTTGTAGCTGGTTCACATATATCTTTGGAAGAGGCAAAAGAGATACTTCATCAGAATAAGATAGAGAAATTGCCTATTGTAGATGATAAAAGACATATAAAGGGTTTAATAACAATAAAGGATATTACTTCTGTAATCGAAAACCCAAACGCAACTAGAGATGATAAAGGGCGTTTAGTTGTTGGAGCTGCTGTTGGTGTTTCAGATGGTTTACAAAGAACGCAAGAATTAGTGAATGCGGGGGTTGATTTTGTCGTTTTAGATTCCGCACATGGACATACAAAAAATATTATTGAAATTTTAAAAAAGATAAAAAAAAGATTTCCAGAACTCCCTGTAATTGCTGGAAATATAGCTACTGCTGAAGCTGCCAAGATGTTAATAGAAAGTGGAGCCGATGCAGTAAAAGTTGGAATTGGACCAGGTTCTATATGTACTACGAGAGTTATTTCTGGGGTTGGGGTACCACAATTAACTGCAATTATGAAGGTTTCAGAAGAAGCGAATAAATACAATATCCCTGTTATAGCTGACGGCGGAATAAGATATTCTGGTGATATCGTTAAGGCTTTAGCAGCAGGGGCTTCTACTGTGATGATGGGAAGTATTTTTGCAGGTACGGAAGAAGCACCTGGCGAAACGGTAATCTATCAAGGCAGGAAGTTTAAAACATACAGAGGGATGGGTTCAATAGCAGCAATGGAAAAAGGGAGCAAAGATAGATATTTTCAAGAAGAGACACCAAATGAGAAGCTTGTGCCAGAAGGTGTTGAAGCTATGGTAGCATACAAAGGTGAGGTAAAAGATGTTATAATACAATTAGTTGGAGGAGTCAAAGCTGGAATGGGATATGTTGGTGCAAGTGATATCAAGGAATTACAGCAAAAGGCTAAATTTATAAAAATTACTACGGCAAGTATAACTGAAGGACATCCACATGATGTAAAAATCACACGTGAAGCTCCGAATTATTTCTTTTCATCTTAGTTATTGATTTATGACGGATAGTAGGCTGATCTTTCACCTACTTAAAGGGGTGGGCTGCGGGGCGAAGGGGCGCTAAAATAAAGTTTCTAATGAGTATATTTTAATGGAGAGGAAGTTATATGCAAACAAAAAACATTTTAGATTTTGAATATTCAGATTTACAAAGTTATTTGCTCAATGAATTAGGACTTGAAAAGTTCAGAACTGATCAAATTTGTGATTGGATTTATAAGAAAAGAGTTTTTGATTTTGAATCAATGACTAATTTATCTAAAGACGATAGACAAAAACTCAGTGATAACTTTAAAATATCTATTCCTCATATTATTAAAAAACAGGTATCAAAGATAGATGGAACGACCAAATATCTTTTGGAGTTAGAGGATAGAAACACTGTTGAAGCGGTAATTATTTACTATCCTTCAAGAACGATCGCATGTATTTCAACACAAGTTGGTTGTCCTTTGAAATGCTCATTTTGTTCTACAGGACAAAGCGGTTACGTTAGAAATTTATCGACAGGTGAAATAATTGGTCAATTGTTAGCTATGGAAAAAGATAAAGAGATGGATGTAAAAAACGTTGTATACATGGGAATGGGTGAACCATTATTGAATTTTAACAACGTTGTTCAAAGCGTTGAGATCTTTAACCATCCAAAGATGAAAAAGTTAGGAGCAAGACATATAACCATTTCAACTGCCGGAATACCTCACAAAATTGAAGAACTGGGTGATTTGAGCAAAGAGTTTCGGCTTTCTGTCTCACTTCATGCACCAACGAATCTTCAAAGAGATCAAATAATGCCAATAAATCATAAGTATCCTGTAGAACAGGTGATTCAGTCATGCCGAATTTATCAGGAAAAAACAAAAAAGAGGGTCACTTTTGAGTATATTTTGATAAAAGGATTTAATGATTCAAAAGAAGATGCCTTAAAATTAGTTGAACTGTTTGGTGATCTGAAAGTGATGGTTAATTTAATTCCTGTCAATGCAAATCCAGCAGGGTTTGAAAAGCCTTCGAAAAGATTTATTCAGGCTTTTTTAGATACTCTCATAAAGAATGGAATTGATGCTGTTATACGTGCCGAGAAAGGTAGCGATATATCAGCTGCTTGTGGTCAATTAAGGACCAGAGAGTTAAAAGAAGTTAATAGGTGAAAATAATGATTAAAATAGGGAAATTAATAAAAAATTTGATATTTTTTATTCTAGGAATATTTGCCTCGGGAATACTCGCTTTTTTTTTCATGACAGTTTTTGTCAATAGTTCGAATACTGTGGAGATTCCTTATTTGATTGGAGAAGATAAAAAAGTAGCAGTTTCTTCTTTAGAGGAATTAAATTTAATTCCAAACGTAGTAGGTAACGGAGAAAAAGTTTTGTATACCGATCCTGAACCTGGTACAAAGGTAAAAGAGGGTCATCATGTAATAGTTCAACTAAGAGAGATGAATACTCTTAAGATTCCTGATCTGATTGGAATACCGTCTGGAGTAGCACAACAGTTTCTAAGTGAATACAACATAACTTTTGAAATTAGAAATCAATTAACTTATAAACCTGAAGAAAATGATGTAGTACTGAACATGTCTCCAACACCAGGAAATAATTATAATGGAGAAAAGGTGATTCTCTATATTGGTGAATATGAAGGGAGTAATCAATGAGTTGGAGAAGGGGTATAGTTGTTAGATTCCATTCGGATATGGTATCCGTTCAAGATTTGGAAACTAATCAAAAAGTTAACTGTTTCCTACCTGGCAGATTTAAATTACAGAAGATTCGTCCAATTGTTGGCGATTATGTAGAGTATTCTAAGGACCAAAATTATAGTTATGGAAGAATTGAAAACATTTTAGAGAGAAAAAATGAATTGTATAGGCCTAGGGTTGCTAACTTGGATCAGCTTGTTTTAGTTACGTCAATTAAAGAACCTAAAGTAGATTTGATAGTAATCGATAAAATCATAGTTCTCGCTGAAAAAGAGAAGCTTGATATAGTTATAGTGTTAAACAAAACAGATTTGCTTGTCAACGAAGAAGAAAAAAAAGAAATGGAAAGATTTATAGAAATATATGGTAAAATTTATCCTGTAATTCCCACATCGAAAATAACGAAAAATAATTTAGATAGATTAAAGTCCTGTTTAAAAAACAAAGTATCAACCTTCGCAGGCCCTTCTGGAGTTGGAAAGTCTAGTTTATTGAATGTTTTAGACCCAAAATTGAAACTTCGAGAAGGAGAAATCTCCAAAAAATTAGGTAGAGGTAAACATACTACAACGTATGCTGAACTTCTTTATTTTGATTTTGGAGGATATATAGTTGATACACCTGGTTTTTCGAGTTTAGAGTTAAGGGGAATAAAAAAAGATGAAGTAAGGCGTTATTTCAAAGAGTTTTTGGAATTCGACGGTTTTTGCCAGTTTTCTAACTGTTCTCATACGGTTGAACCTGGTTGTGCAGTTAAAGAGGCTGTGGAAAAGGGACAAATTTCATTTAGCAGGTATACCAATTATTGTCAAATATACGAAGAAATAGAAGATAGTTCACTAAAATTACAATAGAGGTGTTTCAGTTTGATAAAAATATATCCTTCCATTTTAGCTGCTGATTTTTTGAATTTAGCTCAAGAGATAGAGAAAGTTTCTAAAAAAGCTGATGGAATACATCTCGATATTATGGATGGAGTGTTTGTTCCAAACATTACTTTTGGTTTTCCAATCGTGGAATCGATTAGAAAAAAATTTAAAGATATATATTTGGATGCTCATTTGATGATCGTTGAACCAGATAAATATTTAGAAGAATTTTCTAAGTATGTGAATAGCATAACGGTACATTATGAAGCGGTGGTACATCTGCATAGGACCATCTTAAAGATCAAAGAGTTAGGGTGCGACGCGGGTGTAACTTTAAATCCACATACTCCCGTATCACTTTTAGAAGAGATTCTTCCGTATGTTGATAAGGTATTGATTATGTCTGTTAATCCAGGATTTACTGGGCAACATTTTATAGAAAGTACTTACGAGAAAGTAAGAAAATTAAGAAAAATTTCAGATGAAAAGGGACTGAATGTTGAAATAATGGTTGACGGAGGAGTGAATAAACAGAATATTGGGTTACTTCACCAAAGTGGTGTTAACACTTTCATCATTGGTGCGAGTGTGTTCTATTCTGAAAATCCTTCACAAGAGATAATAGAACTAAAAAAGGTGGCTGGAGATTTTGAGTGAGGTGTATTTGGCTACATCAAATAGAAACAAGGTAAGAGAAATCAATGAAATTCTTCAAAATATTGATATAAATGGAAGTATCACTGTTAAATATATATTTGATGAGATAAAAGAAGATGATTTTGAAGTAGAAGAATATGGTGAAACTTATGTAGAAAATTCTGTCATTAAAGCTTGGGCTTATTCAAAATTAATAAAAAAACCAGTTTTTTCGGATGATTCTGGTTTGTCTATAATCTCTCTTGGAGGATTCCCCGGCGTAAACTCTGCAAGGTTCATGGAAAATGAGCCTTATGAGCAGAAGATGAAGGAATTGTTATCAATGCTGGAAAATAAAAAAGATAGAACCGCTTATTTTGCCTGTGCGGCGACGTATTTTGATCCACAGAAAAATTTTTTAGTAACTTGTCAAGAAGAAGTTTATGGTAAAATAGCATTTGAGATAAGGGGTAAGAATGGTTTTGGCTATGATCCCATTTTTATTCCTGATGGATACAATTATACTTTTGGAGAATTAAGCAAAGATGTAAAAAATAGGATAAGTCATAGGGCAAAAGCCATAAAAAAGTTGCTTATTTTTTTAAAAAGTGCTAAAATATTAGGCAATAAGGAATAATTTTTTATTGTGTAGATTCAAAAGTGGATATTTTTTTGGTTTTATGGTATAATTGCGTTGAAGTTCTGTAGAATGATGATTTAAGAATCTTTATTTGTGAAAGGGGGAATGTTTGTGAATAAGAAGGATTTAGTTGATGCTTTCGCAAAGAAAGCTAACGTAACAAAGAAAGATGCAGAAAGTTATATTGATGCTTTTGTTGATGTAGTGTCTGAGGCTTTAAGTAAGGGTGAAGAGGTTAAGTTAGTTGGTTTTGGAACTTTCAAAGTTCAGAAAAGAGCAGCGAGAAAAGGTGTTAACCCACAAACTGGAAAAGCTATTAAGATTCCAGAAAAGATGGTTCCAAAATTTGTTCCCGGTAAAGAATTAAAAGATATGGTGAAGTAAATTCCAAAAAATGGGCAGGCTTCCTGCCCATTTTTTTATGATAAAGACGTGATCACATGGGAGGGTTTCAAGTGATCTGGGCAATTTCGGATATCCACGGTATGTACGATACTTTAATTTCGCTTTTAAAACAAACACAGATCAAAGATTCTGACACGATGATTTTTCTTGGTGATTATGTGGATAGAGGGCCTGATTCAAAAAAAGTATTGGATCTTTTGATTACTTTAAGCAAACAGAGGAATCGTATCTTTCTAAAAGGAAATCATGACGATATGATGGTCGACTATTATCAAAAAACTCATGAGTATGGTGAAGGTGTTTGGTTTTACAATGGTGCCTTATCGACAATAAGAAGTTTCGATAACAATATTGAGGAAGAGTACATAAACTTTTTAAAAGAGCTACCTTTGTATTGTGAGATAGAAGTAAGAGATGAGAAATATTTATTTGTACATGCCGGAGTAAATCCAGAAAAACCACTTTCCAAACAAGATAAATGGGATTTGTTATGGATAAGAGATGAATTTTTAAGTATGTCTGAAAGGTATTATAATTACACCGTTATTCATGGACACACTCCAACATTGTATCTAACAGGTGAAGATAAAATCTTTGTGAAGCGAGATAATAATAAGAAAATAATAAGTGTAGATATAGATACGGGATGTGTGTACGGCGGGAAGTTGACGGCGTTTGGAATCACCGAGGATAATAAACATGTAGTTTTACAGTCTTTTTGAAAAATTGATTTAAACTTCTTTAATCGCCTTTAATTGTCTTTAAATCCTTCTAATTGAAAATACTTCGACTTTCTAACTTTTTCAAAGAGTGATATAATTAAAGCTGAATATTATCTTTCCTCTGAGAGGTGTGAGACAATGCTGAAAAAAATAAAAGATTATTGCAATTATTCACAGAGCCAGATTTTGAAACAAATTTTGGAAGATAATGGTATACAAGTATTCTTAAAATCTCCCATAGGAATAGGGGGAGAGTACTTCGGTGAGGGAGCAATTTATGATTTGTATGTTGAAGATAAGGATTTTATCACAGCAAAAGTTATAATTAGAGAACTTGAGAAAGGAGGAAACACTTTGTCAGAACTTAAAAAGACACCGCTTTATGAAAGACATATAGAACTTGGAGCCAAGATGGGAGAATTTGTAGGGTGGGAGCTTCCGTTATGGTATTCTTCTATTATTGATGAGCATAACGCCGTAAGAAATTGTATTGGAGTTTTTGATGTATCTCATATGGGTGAATTATTTGTGCAAGGGAAAGATGCTCAAAAATTTGTAAATTACTTGATTACAAATAATGTGGAAAAGGTACCCAATGGCAAAATAGTGTACTCCCCTATGTGTAACGAGGATGGTGGTATTTTAGATGATCTTCTCGCTTATAAATTCAACGAAGAAAAGATCTTGTTGGTAGTCAACGCTTCTAATACTCAAAAAGATTTTGAATGGGTAAAAACACAAGCTTCCTCTTTTAATGTTGATATTATTAACAAGAGTGATGAGTATTGTCAAATAGCTTTTCAAGGTCCAAAATCTCAGGATCAACTACAAAAATATCTTAAAGATATTGATCTGGATAGTATAGAATATTATTCTTTTGAAGTTATACAACTAGAAGGAGAAGAAATAATCTTATCAAGGACAGGATACACAGGTGAAGACGGTTTTGAATTATATCTATCTCCAACAATCGTTGTTAAAGTTTGGGATAAACTTATACAACTTGCTAAAGAGGTTGATGGGAAACCATGTGGTTTGGGAAGCAGGGACACTTTAAGGTTCGAGCCTAAAATGCTCCTTTATGGCAACGATATGGATGAAAATACTACACCGTTGGAGGCAGGCTTAAGATGGACTGTCGATTTTAATAAAGAATTTATTGGTAAGGAAGCTTTACTGAAACAAAAAGAAGAAGGAATCAAAAGAAAATTAGTTGGTATGGAAATACACGACAAGATGCCAGTTAGGCATGGGTATGAAATTTACAAAGACAATGAAAAGATAGGGTTTGTGACAAGTGGTGTAAAGTCTCCTACTTTAGGGAAGAATTTAGCCTTAGGCTATGTAAGTAAAGAATTTTCGAAATCTGGGACCATGGTGAGTATAAAGGCAAGAAACAAATTATTAGAAGCTGAGGTTGTAAAAACTCCGTTTTATAAAGGAAGTGTAAAAAGCACAAAATAAAAATGGGGACGAAGGGGCGCTATATAAACTTTTATAAGAATAATAAAAAGAGGTGAGATATTATAATGAATGATTTTCCATATTTACCCCATACCCAAAAAGACATAGGAGAAATGTTTGCTTTTTTGGGAATAAAAGATATCGATGAACTTTATCAAGATATTCCAGCACTGTTCAAAGGTGAGTTGAATATCCCTTCGGGTTTGAGCGAAATAGAAGTTAAAGAAAGGTTAACCGATTTATCGCAAATGAATAAAAATATAGAAGAATACGGTATTTTTAGAGGTGCGGGCATTTACAATCATTATATTCCTTCTGTAATATATCCTTTAGCTTCAAACAGAAATTTTTTAACCGCTTATACGCCTTACCAAGCCGAAGTTTCTCAAGGTACCCTCCAAATACTCTATGAGTATCAAACTCAGATCTGCAATCTTACAGGGATGGAAGTTTCTAATTCATCTATGTATGATGGTGCTTCTGCTTTAGCTGAGGCTATTTTAATGGCAAAAAGAATTAATGGCAAAAACCATGTTTTAATGTCAAAATTGGTTCATCCCGAGTATCAAGAAGTGTCAAAAACCTATGTTGAAGTGCAAGGAATGAATATAGAGCAAATCGATTACTTATCTGAAACGGGTCAATTAGATCTAGCTGATTTAACTTCTAAAATCACCGAAGAAACATCTTGTGTTGTAGTTTCATATCCAAACTTTTTAGGTGTAATAGAAGATTTAAAAGCGATAAGAGAAAAGGTTCCTAGCGATGTTGTTTTCATTGTAGTTACCTATCCAATCTCTTTAGGGTTGTTAGAAGCTCCTGGGAAATTTGGGGTGGATATAGTAGTAGGAGAAGGTCAATCTTTAGGGAATACACCTTCATTTGGGGGACCGGGTTTAGGAATCTTTGCTTCCAAAAAAAATTATATCCGAAAGATGCCTGGCAGAATCATTGGTGAAACCGTAGATCAAGACGGTAAAAGAGGATTTTGCATGGTTTTGCAGACAAGAGAACAACATATAAGAAGGGAAAAATCTACTTCCAATATATGTTCAAATCATGCATTCAACGCTCTTTTGGCTTCTTTGTACTTGAATGTGATGGGGAAGCAAGGGATAAGAGAAGTTTCTCTTCAGAATTATCATAAGGCCCATTATTTAGCAAAAAAATTGCTAGAGACTGAAAAATTTAAACCTGTATTTGATGGCCCTTTTTTTAACGAGTTTGTATTAGAAAGTAAAATAGATCCTGAACTTCTCAACGAAAAACTGTTGGAGCAACATTATTTTGGACCTTTGATACTGAAGAATTTTTATGAAGAAATGGGTAATAAAGTGCTGTTTTGCGCGACAGAATTGACTAAAAAAAGAGATATCGACTTTTTATGTTCTTTCTTGGAGGGATTGTCATGAAATTGATATTTGAAAAATCAGTTAGCGGGAGAAAGTCATTTTCACTTCCCAAATTAGATGTCAAAGAATCTCAGATAGATATTCCAGAACATTTAGTTAGAAATGAAGCTCCGAATCTACCAGAACTTTACGAAGTTGATATAGTTAGGCACTACAATCAATTAGCCAGTCTAAACCATTCGGTTGATAGAGGTTTTTATCCTTTGGGTTCTTGTACAATGAAATACAATCCTTTTTTGAATGAAGAGGTTGCAGCCTTGAATGGATTCAAATACCTTCATCCCTATCAAGAGGAAAGGACCGTACAAGGTGCGTTGGAATTGATGTATGAATTACAAGAATTTCTCAAAGAGATAACAGGGATGGATCATGTTACCCTACAGCCTGCTGCTGGTGCCCATGGGGAGCTCACAGGAATGCTTGTTATCAAAAAATATCTCCAAGAAAATAATTTAGGTCATAAAAATGAGGTTATCATCCCAGATTCCGCCCACGGTACGAATCCGGCATCTGCAGCAATGGCAGGATTTGAAGTAATTAAAGTTAATTCGAATAATGAAGGAAGAGTTGATTTAGATCATTTGAAATCTTTAGTGAATGAAAATACTGCTGCAATTATGCTCACAAACCCAAATACTTTGGGATTGTTTGAAAAAGATATTCTAAAGATATCTGATTTGATGCATAAAAACAACGCCTTGTTGTACTACGATGGGGCGAATTTAAATGCAATAATGGGTAAAGTAAGACCTGGGGATAATGGTTTTGATGTTGTCCATCTAAATCTCCACAAAACATTTTCTACCCCTCATGGAATGGGGGGACCTGGGAGTGGGCCAATAGCGGTAAAATCTTTTTTAAAAGAGTATTTGCCGAAACCTGTTGTGGGTATGAAAGAAAGTGGAGAATATTATTTTGATTACGATATTCCTAAAAGTATTGGAAAAGTACGTAGCTTTTACGGTAATTTCTCGGTACTAGTAAAAGCATATACTTATATATTATCAATGGGCAAAGAAGGTTTAAAGAAGGCAAGTGAGCTAGCCACTTTAAATGCGAATTATTTGAAAGAGAAGTTATCAAAATTTTTAGACGTTGCTTATCCAGATGTCTGCAAGCATGAGTTTGTAATAAAAGGTACTTCGTTGAAAGATTATGGTGTAAGCACATTGGATTTTGCAAAAAGACTTTTAGATTATGGCATGCATCCTCCAACAGTTTATTTTCCTTTGATAGTTGATGAAGCAATGATGATTGAACCAACCGAAACCGAAAGCAAAGAAACATTGGATGAAGTTGCTGCTATATACGAGAAAATCTTAGAAGAAGCCAGAAAGGATCCAGATAAGTTAAAGAAAGCTCCATTGACTTTACCTATCAAAAGATTAGACGAAGTAAAAGCAAACAAGGAACTCAACGTGAAATTTGAATAAATTTTGATAAGTTAAACATATTTATTTTATTCAATATTAGAAAACAGTGAGGCAGAAACACCGATTTACGCCTCACTCTTTTTCTTCCTTTAAACATTCTCCACAAATTCCATAGAAATTAATTTCAACAGAGTCGATCTTATTGTCTTTTAATTCTTCTTCAGTAAAAGTTTTAAAATTAATTAATTCCTTTTGGTTCTCTTCCAAAAAGTGTGGGTAGAAAAAATGAAATATGAACAAATGATTAAATAATCTGGTATCATGTA